>CAWUIJ010000214.1:0-4002 GCA_963922235.1 uncultured Parvularcula sp.
ACCTGATAGGACAGCCGAGACGAGATCCGCTCCGTGAGATCGGTCTTCAGGGACATGATGTTCGACACGGTCGTGTTGTCATCAGTCACCGTGGCATCAAGCGCCTGCTCGATCGTCACATTCTCCCGGATCTGGGACGAGAAGGTCTGACCAAAGAAGAACGAAGCACTGCTGATCGTATCATCTTCATCAGGATCGGAAGATGAGAGCTCGGCATACTGATAACCAGGACCTGCGAGCATGGTCAGCTCGGTCTTGTCGGTTTTGATCAGCGTATGACCCACACCCGTTGCGACGTTGGTCCGGCTATCGAAACCTGAGAACTCATCTTGCTCGTAACGCAGGCGGCCAAACACGAAGGACCGATCACCGATTTGGTACTCGCCCCGATACTGCAGGAACCAATTGTTCTGGGTGGTTTCGCTGATCTCGTTGCCATCACCATCAACGGTCGTTGTACGCGCGAAGTTGCCGCCGGCCTGAAAGTTGTTGATCAGCCGCTCATAGGTGCGGTCGAGCGTGACCGAACCGCCGAGCACAGTGTTCTCCGTGTTGCCCGTTGCCGATGAGACGTTGAATTGAATATCGCCGGTCCATTTGGGGGTGGTCTCCGGCAGGTCAGCTTCTTTTAGGTGTTCCGACTCGGCCTGCGCGGTCATCAGCACAACGGCAGAACTCAATACGAACAACATGGCGATCCCCTCAGCTTTCGAAGGGCCGTCGTGGAGTGAAACCTTTACTGCGCCATTAACCAAAAAAAGGCCGCCCGAACCCCAAGGTTCGGACGGCCTGAAGCTTTGATGCTCCGAGACGCTTACGCGTCGTCGGTGTCTTTGAGCGCTGCACCCAGGATATCGCCGAGCGACGCACCTGAATCGGCTGAACCGTACTGTTCGACCGCTTCCTTCTCCTCGGCCATTTCGCGGGCCTTGATGGAAAGGGACAGACGGCGCGACTGACGGTCGATCGCCACGATGCGGGCATCGATCTTGTCGCCGACAGCAAAGCGCTCTGGACGCTGCTCGTTCCGGTCGCGGCTGAGGTCGGACTTGCGGATGAAGGCCTTTGGACCACCATCGCCGCCGACACGAACCTCGATACCGCCGTTTTCGACAGCCGAGACTTCGCACGTGACGTCGTCGCCTTTTTTCAGCTCACCGACGGCATCCATTGGATCGTTGGCGACCTGCTTGATACCGAGCGAGATACGCTCTTTGTCAGGATCAACATCGAGGACTTTGACAGAGACCTTCTGGCCTTTTTCGTAGTCCTGGATGGCAACATCGCCCGCTTTGTCCCAGTCGAGATCGGAGAGGTGGACCATGCCGTCCATGTTCTCGTCGATACCAACGAAGAGGCCGAACTCGGTGATGTTTTTGACTTCACCTTCGAGGATCGAGCCGATGGGGTTGGCTTCAGCAAACGCTTCCCAAGGATTGTTGAGCGTTTGTTTCAGGCCGAGGCTGACGCGGCGTTTGTACTCGTCCACTTCGAGCACCATGACGTCGACCTCTTGGCCGGCTTCCACGATGGCCGAAGGTGGCATGTTCTTCTTGACCCACGACATCTCTGAGACGTGGACGAGGCCTTCGATACCATCTTCGATTTCGACGAATGCGCCGTAGTCGGTGATGTTCGTGACCTTGCCTTTGAAGACAGCGCCGACAGGGTACTTGGCCTGAACGCCTTCCCATGGATCGGGCATCAGCTGCTTCATGCCGAGCGAGATGCGCGAGGTCTCTGGGTTGATCTTGATGATCTTCACTTTGACCGTGTCGTTGACGTTCAGCACCTCTGATGGATGGTTCACGCGGCTCCACGACATGTCGGTCACGTGCAGGAGACCGTCCACACCCGGAGCAAGCTCAACGAATGCACCGTAGTCGGTGATGTTCTTGACGACACCATCACGCTCATCGCCCTCGTGCAGATCACGGACGACATCTGCGCGATGTTCAGCACGATCCTCTTCGAGCACAGAGCGACGTGAGACAACGATGTTGCCGCGGCGCTTGTCCATTTTGAGGATCTTGAAAGGCTGCTCGAGGTTCATCAGCGGCGTGGCATCGCGCACAGGGCGGATGTCGACCTGAGAACCAGGCAGGAAGGCCACAGCACCGCCGAGATCGACAGTGAAGCCGCCTTTGACGCGGTTGAAGATGACGCCATCGACGCGGTCGCCATTTTCGAAGTTCTCTTCAAGGCGTTCCCACGCCTCTTCACGGCGCGCTTTCTCACGAGAGATAACAGCTTCGCCTTGAGCGTTTTCGACGCGTTCGATGAACACATCGATCTGGTCGCCAACATTGAGCGTATCATCAGCGGAAAGACCGAACTCGCGAAGCGGGACGCGGCCTTCGGTTTTCAGACCGACATCGACGATCGCCATATCTTTTTCGATACCGGTGATCGTGCCTTTGACGACGGTTTGTTCGAATGCATCACGGTCAACGACCGAGGCTTCGAACATCTCGGCGAAATCTTCGACCGAGGGGTTCATTGTTTCAGACAAAGTAGCCTTCAGTTGCGAGGGTAAGCTCGCAGGTTGGGGCTCTTCAGGCAGGGTTTTGAGACCGAAAGAGCGAGTTGGACATTGGCGCCGGCAGCAAGATCAACGAGACCACGTTAGGTTCGGATGCTGAAGCGCTTGTCCTCCTCTAAAGCCTTATCGATCACACGGCAGGCAGCCGCGAACGCCGCGTCTATATCGAGAGACGTGGTATCCAGCAAGTGCGCATCGGCTGCGGGCTTCATGGGCGCGACGCTGCGGCTCTGATCGCGCTCGTCGCGGCGCTTGATCTGGTCGATCACCGTCTCGAGCGAGAGGCTAGGGTCCTGATCTTGCAGCTCTTTATGGCGACGGCGTGCGCGCTCCTCGACACTCGCCGTCACAAAGAGCTTCACCGGAGCGGTCGGACAAATGACCGTCCCAATATCGCGTCCATCAAGCACAGCGCCCGGTTCTTGCGACGCAAAGGTCCTCTGAAAGGTCCAAAGTGCCTGGCGTACCTGTGGATGAGCCGCGACGACGCTCGCAGCACGGCCGGCTTCTTGCGTGCGAAGTTCAGCGCGATCGACCGTTTCAGGGTCGAGCGTCAAAGCTGTTTCTTCGGCCTTTTCCGGGTCATTCGGATCAAGGCCCTGACTGATCATGGTCCAGCCCACGCCCCGATAAAGCTTACCGGTATCCAGATACCGCAATCCATACACCTTCGCGATACGGCGCGACAGCGTTCCCTTCCCGCTGGCAGCGGGCCCATCTACTGCAATGACCAATGAATTTGACATCTTACCAACGCTTATGGCCCCACACACAGGGGTCTAGCAACCGCCACAACCTCGTGACCTCGCCATTCTTATTGACGCTCAATGTCCGTAGAAAACGATAATTCGCTGAACAAGAGATGGTTGGGCGAGAGCGTTGAGGGCCAGTTTCAATTGGCTGCAGGCGATATTCTGATTTTTGTGGCCTGGAGCGGGCACTGAGCGGTGCCGAGGTTTTTGAAAGTGCCTGAGGGAGCTGCGCTTGGTCACATCCCCGCACAGCCGCATCAGCCCCAAATCTCCTCCATGACCAAAGTCACCCTCTTCTTTGATGGGGCATGCCCCCTTTGTCGGCGCGAGATTGCATTGATGAAAAAGCTCGACCGCCGGAGGATGCTCGCATTTGAGGACGTGGCAGACGCCGATGCGCCCATCTCCTGCCCCATCGACCGCCGCGAGCTGCTTGCAAAGTTTCACGCGCGGCTGCCCAGCGGCGAGATCGTCAGTGGTGCGCGTGCTTTTTGCGAAGCCTATGGCGTCATGCCCTATCTTGGTTGGGCCAAGTCTCTAGGACGGTTTCTTCCCAGCCGTTGGCTTCTCGACCAGCTCTATTTCGGCTTCCTCCGTATCCGGCCGAGCATCCAGCGCTTCGTTGCGCGCGCGGATGAGCGGAACGCCTAGGACCCGGAGAGCGCCGTTCCGCGCCGCGCGAAGTCCTGGATAAATCGCATTGAGAAA
>CAWUIJ010000215.1:0-3991 GCA_963922235.1 uncultured Parvularcula sp.
CGCGGGCTTGCCGGGGCCGCAGGCGTCCAAGCCCGGGCGCTGGTCTTCACAGCGGGCGCCGATGGTGTTTGCGTTGACGACGACAGAGGTGCCGGACGCCAGCCGCTGGCGGTCAGCTCATCCTGCTTGGTGTGCTCGCGCTTCGTCAAAAGCGACGTGGAGCAGGCGCTGAGTGTCAGTGCCGACAAAACTGTCAAAAGGATGATCCGCATGGCGATCCCGACCCATCAATGAACGTCTCGAGCAGGTCTTACTGCCAACGGCGTGTCAGCGCGAGCCGCTTCAGGCGATGATATCGGGAAAAAGCGCATCGCGGAGCTTCCCGATCTGGTCTTTCAGCGCCAATTTGCGCTTCTTCATCCGGCCGATGGTCAGACGATCATAGGGCATCCGCTCTTCCATGGTCAGAATCGCCTGGTCGAGGTCCCTGTGCTCTTGCTCCAGCTGGTTGATCTTGAGCTCAAGGCCCTCGTCATTGGCACCGGGCGCCGACTCTCCGCTGACGCCCTCGCCATTGATCACGTGGAAGCGCGGTTTGTCGTCATCGCTCATGGACCATGATCCTTCGCCAACATCAGGATGGATGCGAAGAGGCGCAAAGGGCTCTCCGGATCGCCCTCATCGTCGATCGGTTCGTTCATGTCCATCGACTTAAGCGCTATCGTGAACAGGTTCGATGCGATCTCTTTCTGATCGCGGCTGTTTTGGTTCTTCTGTCGACGATCAAGGGTTGCCCGTTCGAGATGGTTCAGCACCAGCTTCTCGGCTTCAAGCTCAAGGGCAAGGACGTCCCGGCGCACTTCAGCGAAAGCTTGGGGGTCATGGTCAGCAGAGGGCGCGGAGAGATAGCGCCGCGCATGGCGGAGGGGCTCGACGGCACCCTCGGTGATCTGCCGGCTGTGTTGGAGGATCTTGGTGATATCGGCGGTCGAGAGAGTGATGTCTTCGTGGCCGCACCACAGGCACCACAGCGCGATGTTCACATCCCCGCCGTGGTTATCTTGCAAGGTCAGCAGCCGGTCTTTGACCCCATCAATGCCATAGACCTGAACGGCGTAGTCCCACAGGCGCATGACTTAGCGGCGGCCTTTCTCAAGGTCCTCGCCCCAACGCTTCGTACCCGGAACCTTGAGCCCAAAGAGATCAAGCACCCGGCTGACCGATTGATCGACCAACTCCTCGATGGTCTTGGGCTCGGCATAGAAGGCGGGGAGGGGCGGCGCGATGATCGCTCCCATTTCGGTCAGCGCTGTCATGGTGCGCAGGTGGCCGAGATGGAACGGGGTCTCCCGCACCATGAGGGCAAGCGTCCGGCGTTCCTTAAGGCATACATCAGCGGCGCGGCTGAGAAGCGTTGATGTCACTCCGCTTGCGATCTCGGACATGCTTCGCACCGAACACGGAACAACCACCATGCCAAGGGTTTCGAAACTGCCCGACGCGATCGGCGCCCCCACATCCTGAATACCGTAGACATGGTCGGCGGCGGAAAGAGAGAAGTCTTCTCCCAGTTCATAGGCGAGGGTCATCTTAGCCGCGCGCGAGACCACCGCATGGGTTTCGGCGCCGGCTTCTTTCGCTTTCGTGAGGAGACGATCAGCATAGATCATTCCTGAAGCGCCGCTCACGCCGACGATGAGTCTTGGGGTCGTCATCTGCAACAATTCCTCGCCTGTCGTAACAATCATGTGTGATTGTATCTCATCGCCATGATGGGATCAGTCTGATTTTTCTCAAAAAATAGCCGATCTTGCTGTTTACTAAGTTCACATACCCACAAATTGCTGGGAAATGTCCGTGACAGATGGGCCGCCCCGGTGCTTCCTTTTCCTCCCCGCCACTGCCCTGAGCGGGACGCTGAAAGGAGACGTTGATGAACATCCAGGCACGTTTAGAGACTCTTGTAGAACGTCACCAGGCTCTCGAAGCCGCACTCCAGGAAGAGCGAAGTTACGCATCCTTTGATGAGGACAAGATCAGCGAGATCAAACGACAAAAGCTGGCCCTCAAAGACGAAATGCTGACGCTTCAGTCTGAGACCCTTCAATCTGAGACCTTGCACAGCTAGAACAAATCACCCTCGACGCGCCCCGGCCCTGCTCGGGGCGTTGTCGTATAGGGCCCTAAGGAGCGGGGATCATGGGACGTTCGATCATCGTCACCGGTGCTGCTGGCACACTTGGAAGGGCGGTTGCTCTTCGATTTTCAAAAACCTCCGACAAGCTGCTCCTGACTGACCCTGATCGCGAAGGCGGACAGGCTGTTCGCGATGAAGTGATCAGCCGGGGCGGGCAGGCAGTCTTCATCCAAGCCGACCTCCACCATGCCCTCGACGTGCACAACGTGATGGCTGAAGCCATCGATAGCTTTGGCGCGGTCAATGTCCTCGCTCATTGCGCTACCCATTTCCACGAAGCGCCGCTCCTCGAGACCACCGAAGACCAGTTTGATGAGGTGATGGATCGCAACGTGCGGTCGGCCTTTTTGATCAGCAAGGCGGTGGCCCGGCAGATCATCAAACAGGCTTCCGCCACAAGCGACGGCGGCGTTGATACGGCGGTCTCAGGCGCGATCGTTAATGTGGTTGCGAATGATGCTGTCACCGCCAACACCGAAGACGCGCTTTTTGCTGCCAGCCAAGGCGCGATCGTTCAGCTCTCCAAGGCCGTGGCGATGACGCTTTCGCCCTATGGCGCGCGGGCCAACGCTGTAAGCATTGGCGGGGTCAAAGAGCTCTTTGACCAAAAGTCAGTGACCACCGCTGAACAGCGCAAAGCCGCGATCGAGCAAACACCCATGGGACGACGCGGAGAGCCGAAGGAGGTCGCCAATGCGATCCACTTCCTTTGCGGCGACCAAGCGTCCTTCATCACGGGGCAGGTGCTTTTTGTGGACGGCGGCAGGTTGGCGCTTTCGAAGTCTGTGCCCTCTGAGGATGGCGCAGAGTGATCTGCCGCGCTACCGTAACTGCAACAGATCAAAGCAGCGCATGAGAAATATGCTTGTTGCTGCAGGGGGCATGAGTAGGGGCCATCACAATGATAAGGCGGATGACGATGTGGAAAGCGGCGTGTTTGGCGGCTTTTGTGACGCTCGCGAGCTGCGCGTATAATGAAGAGCTTGGTCGGAACCAGATGATCTTCACCGGCGAGGCAAGCATGGCGCAAGCAGCTGCCTCCAGTTGGAACCAGATCAAGCAGCAGCAGCGCGTCTCGCGGAACCCCGCTTACACCTCGCGCCTCAACCGGGTGGCTCCTCGGCTTCTGACAGCGGCAGGCGAGAATCCCGCACAGTGGGAATATCTCGTTTTCGAGAGCGACGATCTCAACGCTTTCGCTCTGCCCGGGAACAAGATCGGGATCTACACGGGCATCATGGACATCATGGCCAATGACTCGCAGCTCGCGGCTGTGGTCGGCCACGAGATCGCTCATGTGGAGTACCGCCATTCCGCGGAGCGCTACAGCCAGAACGTTTTGGCGTCCGTGGGCGTGATTGGCGCTACCGTGGCGCTGGGCTCGGCCTGTGATAGCCGCGACACCACCTGCCAGGACCGCAGCTCGGCCGCGGCCCAAGCGCTTGGCGTTGGCGCTATGTACGGCGCCATCCTCCCATTCAGCCGCAAGCACGAACTTGAGGCGGATACGGGCGGCGTGCGGTATATGTCACGCGCGGGCTATGATGTCTGCGAAGCCGTCTCGTTCTGGCAACAAATGGCGAGAGCCTCCGCTGGGCAATCGCGTCCGCCTGAATTCGCCTCGACACACCCAGCATCCCAGACCCGGATCAACAATCTGCGCTCGGAAACAGCGCGGCTCGGCCGCATCTGCTGATAAGGGTGCATCGCACCGAAAAAGGGGTGACGCGCGGTTTGCGTTCCCTTATGAGCCTCGCTCTGGTGATCACCAGACGATGCCGCCTTAGCTCAGTAGGTTAGAGCGCTTGATTGTGGATCAAGAGGTCCCCCGTTCGAACCGGGGAGGCGGTACCA
>CAWUIJ010000216.1:0-3936 GCA_963922235.1 uncultured Parvularcula sp.
CGGCTGAGCGCTTCTTCAGGGTGCCAGCCTTCGCCCTGGAACCCGGACAGATCGCGGCGCACATTGGCAGCATAAAGCTCAATACGCGGATCACCCTGCTCAACTGGCGCATCGGATCCAAAGACGATGAGCGTTCCTTCTGACGCCAGACTGTTCCAAGCGTACGCACCGCGCAGGCGTTCCATACCTAAGCGATCGGGCGCAAAGTGAAGATCGCCAATCGCATGACTAGGCTGCATCGACGCGATCACGCCGGCTTCGACAAAAAGCTCGATGTCGGTTGGGTCAAGGATCTGCGCATGCTCGATCCGGAAGACCGCGTCAGGGTGATCAGCACGCAGCTCTTTGTACCACTCCAGCACGCGGTAGTTCGCTTCATCACCAATCGCGTGGGTCGTCACCTGGAGGCCAGCCGCCGCAGCTTTACCAAAAGCGGGGATCGCCTCATCGCGGGTGATCAGAGCCAGCCCGCGGGTCGTCGGCTCATCGGAATAGGGTTCCTTGAGAAGCGCACCGCGCGATCCGAGTGCGCCGTCCGCGTAGAATTTCACGCCCAAATGACAGACAAGACCGGTCGCATCGCAGCCGGGACCACTCTCAGCCAATTGATCGAGTGCTGACGGAACGACAAAATTGGCAACCCGAAGAGGCAAGGCCCCTTCCGCTGCGAGCTCTTCAAGGAGCGGAAGGTCCTCTGCATCGACGGACATGTTGTGGACGCCCGTCCAACCGAGAGACGCATAGCGCTCAGCGCCCCGACGAAGGCCTTCGCGGCGGCGCGCCTCGTCGAGCTGAGGAATCAACCCTTCCACAAGGGTCATCGCGTTATCGATCAGGATACCTGTCGCTTGGCCATGACCATCACGCACAATGCGGCCCCCTTCGGGATCCACCGTGTTCGGCGTGATGTTCGCAGCACGGAGCGCGGCGGTGTTCACCGCCATGGCATGTCCATCCGAACGCATCAGGAGCACCGGACGGTCATCGACCACAGCATCCAAATCCTGCCGGTTCGGAGGGCGTTTCTGAGGCCAAGCCGTCTCGATCCAACCACGTCCGATAACAGCCGCTCCGGTGGTGTCGGCAGCAGCCGCTTCCGCCACCGCCATCTTCAGCTCACCGATGGACTGTACACTGTCGAGATTGAGTGTCATCTCGCGCAAGCCGACACCAAGCAGGTGGATATGCGCGTCCGTCAGCCCCGGAAAGGCGATCTGATCATCAGCGAGCGCCACAACACAGCTCTCCGGAACCACGGGCATGTCCCCAAGATCGCCAACCGCATCAATGCGGCCCTCTTCAATGGCAACGGCCTCAAAGGTTCGGGTGGGCGTCTCGATCCGGCCTTCAATGACGGTCACATCGCACCCAGCGACCAGGCTCATGGCGAGTAGAGAAAGCATCGGGTTGTCCTCGTTCAGTTCACATCGCCCTGGGGCGATGGCTCAGCTATTTTTGCTGATTCTCAGATCCGGAGAGAGTTAACGCTTGGCGCCAGCCAAGGCCAGCACCTTACAGATCAGCGCCGACGGCTTCGCTGACCGACTGAAACCCCTCGGCCTGGAGAAGATGCGGCAGCTTCCGCCGCATGCGGCCAATCAGCCCTGGGCCCTCGTAGATCAGCGCTGTGTAGAGCTGGACGGCCGTCGCGCCTGCCTTGATCTTGGCGAAAGCGTCTTTGGCTGAGAAAATTCCGCCCACACCAACCAGAGGCAACTTACCCTCTGTCTCGATCGCAAAGTCACGAAGAATGGCTGTCGACTTCTCAAAGAGCGGCCGGCCGGAGAGGCCTCCTGCTTCGTCGCTGCCAGGGCTTTTGAGGCCGTCGCGGTCAAGGGTCGTGTTCGAGACGATCATACCGTCAACGCCTGCCTCCATAGCGGCGGCGGCAATGTCTGCTCGTTCCTCGTCCGACAGATCAGGCGCGACCTTGACGAAGACGGGCTTGCCGGTTTCCCGCGCAGCCAGCACCTTGGTCAAAAGCTCAGTCAGCACCTCTTTGCCCTGAAGCGAGCGGAGGCCTTGGGTGTTGGGTGACGAGACGTTGACTGTGAGGAACGAGACATAGGGCTCAAGCGCCTTGAGGCTTGTGACGTAGTCCTCGGTTCGATCTTCGGAATCTTTGTTCGCACCAAGATTGATGCCGACGATCCCGGGACGCTTGGACTGGGCTTTCAGCCGCTCGCCTATCGCATCGAGGCCGTCATTGTTGAACCCATAGCGGTTGATGATCGCCTCATCCTTCCGAAGGCGGAAGACACGCGGCGAAGGATTGCCCGGTTGGGGCCGAGGCGTGACTGCGCCGACCTCGACAAAGCCAAAACCAAGACCCAGCAAGGCGGCGGGCACCTCAGCATTTTTATCAAAGCCGGCGGCCATACCGATCGGATTGGGAAGCTCCATGCCTGCCAGTTGGGTGCGGAGCATCGGATGCCCGGTTCCGAGCGACACAGGCGAGACGGGCGCTTTCAAAAGCTCAATGGTCGCCCGGTGAGCGGCCTCCGGCGGAAGCAACGTCAGCGCTTGGGTCGCAAGTTTTTGAAGCATGGTCTTATCCGTTCACGCGGCAGCATCACTCGCCGGGTCAGCTTTGTGCATGGCGGTTATCCGCTCCGCCTCAGCAATCATAGGGGTCGCAACATCGCGGCCTGTGCAGGTCTCGATCCCTTGAAGGCCGGGGCTCAGGTTCACCTCAAGCACCAAGGGGCCACGCCGACAACGCAGAAGATCCACTCCAGCCACCGACAGGCCCAGTGTCTTCGTCGCCTTCACCGCGAGCGCGCGTTCTTCCCTCGTGATCTCAACGATCTCAGCTGTGCCACCTTGGTGGAGGTTGGAGCGAAATTCCCCAGGCGCCGCGCGCCTCTTCATCACCGCCACAACATCATCGCCGATGACAACGCAGCGGATGTCCTCACCTTGCGCCTCCGAGACAAAGTCTTGTATGAGGAAATCTGCCTGCTGATCTTTGAAAGAGGTGATGGCGCGCTCTAGCTCAGAAGCCGTTTGCACCAAGACAATACCCTGGCCTTGGCTTGACTGAACGGGCTTAAGAACCAAGGGCAGCGACCCCATGGCGTCGATAATCTCACAGGAATTTTGCGGCACACAGACGAATGACGTGGCGGGCATGGGCAATCCAGCAGCAGACAGCCTTTGATGAGCGCAGCGCTTATCGCGGGTGGCAGCCATCGCCTCCGCATCGGCCAGGGTCGCAACTCCCATCGATTGAAACTGCCGCACCACCGCGCAGCCGTGTCCAGTCATGGTCGCCCCGATGCGCGGGATCACCACATCGATCGGCGGAAGCGCTTTGCCCTTATAAAGAAGCGACGGCCCATCAGCGTCCGTCAAAGGAACGCAAGCCGTTGTGTCGAGAACATGCACACAATGACCGCGCGCCTCAGCCACCTGGATCAGACGCTGGCTGGAATAGCTCTCGGGCTGAATGGTCAGGATCGCCAGCGCGAGGGGCTGAGGTCCCACCATCGGCTTTCTTCTAGAGGGGGGCTTCGATTGTCATGTGACGCGCCCGCGCCGCATGCTCGATCGCCGCAGCACCGTCGTCGCTGATCGCAAGGCTGTCGCGCATCAGCTCGAGGATGCGGAGCTCTTCGAGGTTGAGTGCCTCGTCAGCTGTCACAACATCGAGCACAGCGGCATAGGCTGTCTCACTCAAATGTGATGGCAGGGCAGCCTTCGCCGCATCGATCACTTTATGCAGCCCGCCGTCCGATGCCATGAGCTGCGCCGCGCGCTCGGCATGGGCCGTGAGGTCTTGCTCGTGCTCTGGATCAAACAGGGGGAAGGATCGCACAACGCGCCCAATGGCACGCAGCTCGGCCTCGTGGATCGAGCCATCAGAGGCTGAGGCCATGATCATAAGATAGATCACGGCTTCTTGCGGAGTGAGCTGAGGCAAGGTCGTCGCCATGG
>CAWUIJ010000217.1:0-3917 GCA_963922235.1 uncultured Parvularcula sp.
CGCTTCACCACCATGCGGCTGGTTGAGCACATCACCGTTTCTTTTGGCATGTTGAGCGTCGTCCAGCATTGCTCTGTGATTTCAGGCGTATCGAGGGTGGCATCCATCTCCGGAAACAGCACGAGCTGTTCAGGGTCATTGACATCAATCGGCACACCGATCGCTTTCATCAGTCGATCATAACCCTGCTTGGCGTCCTCGGTGCTTTCCTCAGCCAATTGCCGTCCAGCGATCGCCACCTGGAAGCCGTGCTCGCCCAGCCACTTCACCCCGTCGAGCGCTTTGTGCCAGGTGTCGTCACCGCGCTCACCTTCATGGGCGTCTTGGGTGTAGTGGTCGAGGCTGACCCGCATCACGATGTCATCGCCATGCTCGGCTTGCAGCTTGATCAGGTCTTCCTCGAAGCGGCGCATCGGGCGCATGGCATTGGTCAGCATCAAGACCTTCAATCCGCGGCGGAGCGTGCTCCACAGGATCGGCATCATGTCCTTGTTCATGAAAGGCTCACCGCCGGTGAAGCCGATCACATCGGTCTTGATCCCGTCGCGCGCAATCTCATCGAGATAGACCTCGACCTCTTCGGTCGTGATATAGACGAGTGCGTCGTTGGTCGGGGAGCTTTCGATATAGCATCCGGCGCACGCGAGATTGCAGAGCGTGCCAGTGTTGAACCAGAGCGTTGTCAGGTTCGACAGCGGGACGTAGGCGCGCTGCTGGCCATCGGCGGTGCGCACGGGATCGGCGAACTTCCCCACGGCAAGTGACTGACCTTGGCGGCGAAAAGGTGACTGAGCGGGATCGGGAAACTGGACCATCGATAAAACCTTTCGCCGATCATCGATCCTAGGTTACGACGAAGAACGGCAGTTGACGAGCGTAACTTTGGCGCGCTCCAGGGCGAAACTGTCAAAGTCAGGGATCACAGAGGAATTCACGCATGAATATCGAGAACGCCCAGCGTTATTATGGACAGGTTTTGCAAAGCTCTGCCGATTTGCGCACCGACGCGTGCTGCACGGCCGAGGCTCCACCACCATCTATCCGCGCCGCTTTGGCAAATGTTCATGACGAGGTGTCGAGCCGTTATTATGGATGCGGGCTTGTTGCGCCTGAAGCCTTGAAGGGCCTCTCCATTCTCGATCTCGGCTCAGGCTCGGGCCAGGACGCTTATGTCCTCGCGCAGCTGGTGGGCGCAGAAGGCCGCGTGGTCGGTGTTGATGCGACACCGGAGCAATTGGCTGTCGCGAATGAATATAAAGAGTGGCATGCGGAGAAATTCGGTTACGCCAACGTCTCTTTCCTCGAAGGCAATATCGAGAAACTTGAAGAGCTGGATCTGGAACCGGGCAGTTTCGATGTCATTGTTTCGAACTGCGTGATCAATCTTGTGGCAGATAAGGGCGCAGTCTTCCGTGGTGCCCATAAGCTCTTGAAACCTGGCGGTGAGATCTATTTCTCTGACGTTTATGTCAACCGCCGCGTGCCCGAAGAGCTGACCCGTGACCCAGTGCTCCACGGTGAGTGCTTGTCGGGCGCGCTTTATTGGGGTGATTTTGACCACATCGCCAAGCAGTCAGGCTTCGGCGATCCGCGGCTTGTGACGGACCGTCCGCTTGAGATCGGCGACCAAGAAACCCGCATCAAGGTCGATGGCTATGAGTTCTTCTCCGCCACCTACCGTCTGTTCAAGCTTGATGGTCTTGAGCCACAATGCGAGGACTACGGACAAGCTGTCCGTTATCGCGGTACGATCGAAGGCATGGAGAAGGCCTTCGCGCTTGATAACCACCACACTATGGAAACGGGCCGGGTGTTCCCTGTCTGCGGAAACACGTGGCGCATGCTGCAAGACACGCGGTTTGCTGAGCATTTCGATTTCTACGGCGATTTTTCTCAGCACTTCGGCATTTTCGAAGGCTGCGGCGTTGAGATTCCGTATAAAGACAGCGCGAGCGATCCCGACGCTTCGAGTGGCTGCTGCTAACGATGACCGGACACAAGGTCTTCATCACCGGTGCGGCTGGCCTTTTGGGTGGTGAGCTGACCGGGCAACTTGTGGAGCGCGGTTACGAGGTGATTGGCCTTGTGAACCGCAACCCTGAGATCTGTCGCAACGACCATTCCGTGGTCGAAGGGGTTCGGACCATCAAAGGCGACATCACCGCGCCGCGCTTTGGTCTTGATGATGAGGCATGGAATGCGCTCGCCGGTGAGATTGATCTGATCGTCCACTGCGCAGCCGTGACGGACTTTGCGGCTGAGTGGGATCTCCATCAAGCGGTGAACATCGATGGCACCCGCCATGTGCTCGAGCTTGCCGACACCGGCGAGGCAGGCCTGGTCCATGTGAGCACGGCCTATGTCTGCGGCGATCGCGAGGGCATGATCCTCGAAAATGAGCTGGAGGCGGGCCAAGGGTTCACCAATGGCTATGAAAAGAGCAAAAACGAAGCAGAGCGGCTGGTCCGTGATAGCTCCGTGCCCTTTGCAATCGCCCGGCCAAGTATTGTGCTGGGTGATCATACAGAAGGCCGGACACGTAGCTTTGATACGATCTACCCGATCATCAAAGTGCTGACCGAAGGTCGGGTGAGCGTGATGCCAGCAAGGCCCTGGGCCACGCTCGACATCGTGCCAATCGATTACGTCTGTGACGGGATCGTCCGCATGGTGGAAGGGTTTGAGAACGCTAAGGGCCAGACCTTCCACCTGGTGGGATCGTCGCCGATGCCTCTCGACGCGTTCTCACGAACAGCGCCAAAGTTTGAAGGTCTTCATCACCCAGATTTTGTCGATCCCGATGCGTTTGATCTTGCCGCGCTTCCTTCATCAGAGCGGCGATTCTTCCAGCGTGGTGCCGAGATCTATGCTCGCTATTTCACGCGCAACCCTCGGTTTGATGATCGGTCCTACCGCGCCTTTTCGGGTACAGAGCCGCCTTTGACCGAAGATCTGTGGTGGGAGCGTATTGTGAGCTACGCCATGGAGGTGGGCTTTATCAAACCGCGTAAGAAACCCACGGCGGCCTGACCCTATGACCTCGCCGCATGTCGTTATCATGTGCCGCTACCCCGTGCCTGGTCGCGCGAAAACGCGCCTGATCCCAGCACTCGGCCCCGATGGCGCAGCCGCGATGCATAAGGCCTTGGCAGAGCGCACCGTTTCGACCGTTCGTGCATCCGGCCTTCCCTTCACCCTCTGGGGGACGGGCGGGACCGGCGAAGCGTTCACCGATTGGCTAGGGGGTCTCACGCATAAGGATCAGCCGGAGGGCGACCTTGGCGAACGGCTGTTGGCTGCGGCTGACAGCTATCCCGTTATTTTTCTCGGTACAGATATTCCTGATCTCAAACCATCGCATCTCAAGCTAGCTGCTGAGGCGCTTGCGAGCGGACGGGCGGTGATCGGACCAGCGGCCGATGGCGGCTACTGGCTCTTAGGCTTGCCATCGCCTGCGGATGATCTCTTCAGCGGCGTCGATTGGGGCACCGAGACTGTCTACGCCACAACGCGCACCAAGATGGACAGGCTGGGCATAGAGCCTGTGGTGCTTGAGGAACTTCATGACCTTGACCGGCCTGAAGATCTCGCGCGCTGGCCTGATTTGCAGCCATGACAGGGATCACACTGGTCATCCCCGCGCTCGATGAGGGCGAAGCGCTGCCCCGGCTGATCCGGTGTTTGGCAGTGCTTGATCCCCAGCCCGATGAAATCATCCTTGTCGATGGGGGCAGTTCGGATGATACGGTGAAGCTCGCCGAATATGCAGGTTTCAAAGTCCTCCATCAGTCCCCTGCGGGCCGCGCGCGGCAGATCAATAAGGGGGTCGAGGCAGCAGCGCACGACGTCGTCTGCGTTCTCCATGCTGATACGATCCTGCCCGACGACGCCATCGCGGTGATGCATGAGACGATGGC
>CAWUIJ010000218.1:0-3855 GCA_963922235.1 uncultured Parvularcula sp.
TGGTGGCCGACGACCCGCTCTTTGCCGAAGGCGAAGTTCTCTATCACGGGCAACCGCTTTTCGCCGTGGCAGCGGAAACCGAAGACGCGGCCAGGCGCGCTGCTGCGTTGGCTCATGTGGAGTATGAAGATCTTCCCGCGCACCTCACCATCGAAGAGGCGATGGACGCAGGCATGGACCTGGAACCTGAGCAGGTCATGGCGAGGGGCGATGCCAGTGCCGCGCTCGACACCTCGCCCCACCGTCTCACCGGCGCCTTGACCATTGGCGGGCAGGACCACCTCTATCTTGAGGGACAGGTCGCCCTCGCCTTGCCTGGTGAAGATGACGACGTGCACGTCTTTTCTTCGACGCAAAACCCTACCGAAGTGCAGCATCTGACGGCCCGGCTCCTTGGGGTGCCTGATGCCTCTGTCACCGTGGAAGTCCGCCGCATGGGCGGCGCCTTTGGCGGTAAGGAAACACAATCGACGATCATGGCCGCGGCATCGGCGCTCGCCGCCACGCGCACTGGCCGGCCTGTGGAATGCCGGCTCGACCGCGATGACGATATGCGGATGACTGGGAAGCGGCATGATTTCATCGCGCGCTATGATGTTGGGTATGATCCAGACGGACGATTGACCGCAGCCCACTTCGCCCTCGCATCGCGATGTGGGCATGCGACGGATCTGTCCTTCGCGATCAATGACCGTGCGATGTTCCATGCGGACAATTGCTACCACTACCCCCATGTCAGGATCGCCTCACGCCGTCTGCGCACGCATACGGTCTCGAACACCGCCTTCCGCGGCTTTGGTGGCCCACAAGGCATGATCGCTGCCGAGCGGATGATCGACGAGGTCGCGTTTGCCCTCGGAAAAGACCCGGTCGATGTCAGGCTGGCCAATCTCTATGCTGACGGTGAACGGAGCCTCACGCCGTATGGTCAGTCTGTAGACGATTGCGTCGCGGGGCAGTTGATCGAAGAGCTGATGGGGAAGGCTAACTACCGCACCCGGCGCAAAGAGGTGCAGGCCTTCAACGCATCGAGCGCGGTGATCAAACGGGGCATCGCCCTCACCCCGGTCAAGTTCGGCATCTCCTTCACCACCAAACACCTCAACCAAGCCGGCGCCCTGATCCACGTCTATTCAGACGGCAGCGTGCATCTCAACCACGGCGGAACGGAGATGGGTCAAGGCCTGATGGTCAAAGTGGCCCAGGTCGTCGCTCATGAGTTCCAGATCGATATTGACCGGATCAAGGTCTCATCGACGCGCACGGATAAAGTCCCCAACACGTCAGCGACGGCCGCTTCATCAGGGTCCGACCTCAACGGCATGGCTGCGCTCAATGCGGCGCGCACGATCAAAGAGAGGCTCATCGCCTTTGCCGCCGAGAGCTTCGAGGTCGCGCCCGAAGCTGTCCAGTTCCTCGGCAATGAGGTGCTGGTCGGTGCGGAACGTCTGTCCTTCGCGGAGCTGGTCAAGAAAGCCTATCTTGGCCGCATTTCCCTCTCCGCCACAGGCTATTACCGCACACCGACGATCCACTATGATCGCTCGCAGCACCGTGGCCACCCCTTCTACTACTTCGCTTACGGGGCAGCCGTGTCTGAGGTGGCGATCGACACGCTGACTGGTGAAACCCGGGTGCTCAGGATCGATATCCTTCACGATGTTGGGGAATCACTAAACCCGGCGATTGACCTTGGACAGGTGGAAGGCGGCTTTATCCAGGGGATGGGCTGGCTGACCAGCGAGGAGCTCGTTTACGATAGCAAGGGCGTGCTGCGCACCCATGCTCCGTCGACCTACAAAATCCCGACGGCTGGCGACCGGCCGCTGACATTCAACGCCGAACTCTGGGCATCTGGACGCAACAAAGTGCAGACAATCCACCGGTCAAAGGCCGTCGGTGAGCCGCCCTTCATGCTCGCGATTTCAGTGTTCTCCGCGATCACCCACGCGGTCACTGAGGCCGCCGGTGGCTGCGTCTTCCCGCATCTCGATGCCCCAGCGACCCCGGAACGCGTGCTCATGGCCATCGAAGAGGCAAAAGCTCGCGCGGCATCGTTGGATCGCGTAGACTGAAGGCTATGGCCGATCTTTGCGCACTGATCCGGTTTTGCCTCGAGGCCATCGAGGGCGGTGAGCCTGCGGCGCTGATCACCCAATGCGGGGCTGAAGGATCAACACCGCGTGAGCTTGGCGTGCGCATGGCCGTGACCCACCAAGAGGTGCACGGCACAATTGGCGGCGGAAACCTTGAGCACCTCGCCATCGATCAAGCCCAAAAACTGCTTGGCGATCCCGAACGCAAATTCCTTCTGCAGGACCATCCCCTCGGCCCGTTGCTCGCCCAGTGCTGCGGCGGGCATGTGCGCCTCTTGATTGATTCCCTTTCATCTGCGGACAAAGATTGGCTCACAGCATGCTACAATGCAGCCGAGGTTGGTGAGACGATCAGTCTTCGCACGGCTCTCACCCATACAACGCCGCGCAAGTCCGTCGCCAACTCAGCAGTCAGCTGCTCATCATTTTCCTTTTTCGATCAGCAAGGGGAGGTTCTGAGTGAACACCGGCCAGGCTTGACCCAGTGCGCGGAGATGATCGAGCGCTTTGGTCAGAAGCGCCCCCAGCTTTGGCTCTATGGCGCCGGACATGTCGGGCGCGCGACCGCTCAGATTATGGCACAAACCATCTTCGAGGTGGCGTGCTTTGACAGCCGCGAGGAGGAACGGGCGCTCCTCCCCAGAGGCATCGCCGTTCGGGATCTTGAGCACGTGGATCAGATTGTCCGCACAGCACCTAGCGACGGCTATCACGTGGTCTTCACCCACTCGCACGATCTGGACTACGCGATCGTCAGCAGTGTTCTTTCGCGCGGCGAGTTTGCATATCTGGGACTGATCGGCTCACAGACCAAACGGTCTCGCTTCCTCTCTCGTCTGCAGAAGGATGGGCTTGATAAGCAGTCTTTGGAGCGGTTGACCTCTCCCATCGGCACACCGGGGATCGAAAGCAAAGCCCCTGAAGCCGTGGCGATTTCCGTTGCCCACGAATTGATGTCGCTGCTCGGTCCCCATGACAGGCCTATCGACTGACGAAGGCTATTAGCCTGCGAAAGTCGCTTCAAACTCAATGAACCGCTGCTCGAGGTCTGCCTGAAGAGCTGCGCGTGCGCTTGCCTCAAGAAAGGCCTGGCAATCAGGTGATTCAAGATCAGAAGCGCAAGCCTCGACCCGCGTGGCCCGGTCAAAATCAGCCCACAGGGATGGACCTTGAAGGAAACTCACTTCGATGCTTCGCCGCGCGATCTCTTTCAGAGCGCGATAATCGAGCCCGTGACGCGTCGCGGCCGTCTGGTACTCCAGCGTGATATCTGACCGCAATACACCCTCATCATCAGTCGACAGAACGATGGGCACACCCGCATCAAGATACGTCGAAATGGGATGGTCCTCGCCCGCGACGCCTAAGATCGCTTTGTTGCTGGTGAGATTGACCTCGACCGCGATGCCTTCACGCGCCATCTTGGCGAGCAGCTCTTCGCTGTCGTCCTCATATCCAATGTCAATACCGTGGCCGATCCTCTCCGCCCCCGCGACGGAAATAGCGGTTGCGATATGATCATCGAGATCAGCCGTCTCCACAAGACCTAGCCACAACTCACCGGCATGCAGCGAAAGTCGAACGTCAGGGTACTTGGCTTTGAAGTAGCGCATCATGCGCATATGAAGCGCATAGTCCTGGATCGCGATCCGGTCGTGCTCAGGCGCAAGAATATTGATCCCCACACTGCTGTCTTCCTCATGCGCCAACATGAAGTGGAGCATAACCTGGGTGAAAACGAGCTCAGGCGGCAGAACGC
>CAWUIJ010000219.1:0-3835 GCA_963922235.1 uncultured Parvularcula sp.
CATCGGCCTCGTCACCCACGCTTTTGTTGGCAGCAGCGAGAATAGAGTCGATCCGCTCAAGGAGAATTCCTGCTGAGTAGAGAATGTGTTCGAGATATTCATTCCGCTTTTCTAATGGAACATCGATCTCGCCGGTTTCTTTAAGAAGCCCTGCAAAACCTGTGATCGCATTGAGCGGTGTGCGGAGCTCATGATTGAGGCCTGAAAGAAGTGCTTTTTGCGCACCTTGGACCTCTTCGGCACGTTCACGAGCCGATTCGAGCTCTTCCTCGGCACGCCGCAATCTGAGCGCAAGATCATAGGCGCGCCGACGAGCGCTGCCTTCAAGCCCCTCTGCTTTTTTTAAAGCCGAAGCCGCCATTCTGCCTTTTCGCCCGGGTTTGGCTGCACGCGTTAGGACTAAAGCAGGCAAGCTTAACTGATGGTTAAGCCTGTTCCGACGCCGCGGCTTTCTCAGCCCGTTGCCTTTCAATCCGGGCATCCGAGACCGAAGGCGGAACATAACAGAGGACACGGTCATGCAGGCGCGGCTCAATCGGTGCAGCCGAGGAATCGAAAAGGAGCTGTCCGTCACGTTCGGCGAGGATGATGAAGCCCTCTTCATCCATCGCTGTCGTGAACGCCGCGGGCGGGTACTCTTCTGAAATCCGGGTCATCTGAAAACCCCAACCGCCATAATGACGACGCATTAGGTCTTCGAGTGCCAACGGTTTTGCGAACAGAGGGCGGCCCTTGAGCGCGAAGGACACACTTGTTCTGTGCTCTTCCATACCATGGGCGGAAAGCTGATAGCTACGTGTACGGTCGAACTCAATCGCGAGATCAGTGCAGACCAGCGCATTGTGGCTATCGCTTCCCGTCACGGCGAGAAGCGTACCGAAGTGATTGAGCTCGATATGGTGTTCAGCGACCTCGGACAGGATCTCGCCATAAAACGTGTCGAGCCCTGCATTCCGCGCTGATCTCAGCGCTCGGTAGCTGGGGTCGGTGATTAGAACAGGGACTCCCATCTCTCGAAGCTTCACACCCAACGACGCAGCCCATGGGGATGCACCAACGATCAGCACGCCCGGCTTTCCCTTTTGGGCCAAACCCAAAAACCGGCCCAAAGGTGCGATGGTGAATCCGTGCGCCACGACCGTCGCGAAGACCATGGCGAAGGCGAGCGGGACCATTTTCGATCCGTCTTCAAAGCCAAGGCCGACCATCTTCTCAGCAAAGAGGCCTGACACCGCGACAGCCACGATCCCGCGCGGAGCGATCCACGCAATCAAAGATCGTTCTGGCCACTTCACATCGGTGCCGACAAACGATGCAAAGATTGTCAGAGGCCTGACAAGAATCAGCATCACCATCACAAAGGCCACATCTCGCCAACCGACATCAAACAAGACGTCAGGAGAAAGGCTCGCGGTCAGAAGAATGAAGACCCCCGAGACGAAGAGCACGGCAATGTTCTCTTTGAACTGAAGAAGCTGGTTGATGCTGGGGAGCTTAGCGTTCGCTAGGGTGATCCCCATCACCGTGACCGCTAGAAGCCCCGCCTCCTCTTGGAGCTGATTGGCTGCGGCAAAGCAAAGCACCACGACAACCAGCAACACCGGCGTTTTGAGAAACTCTGGAACCCAACCCCCGACAAATGCTCGGGCGATCAAGCGGCCAAGCCCATAACCCCAGGCGATGGAAAAGATCGCCCCTAGGGCCAAACTGCCGCCGATCTCCCAAAGCGCTAACGCTTCGGGACCAGGCTGGCTCAGGTGGTAGGCCTCGTAAACGATGACTGCCAAAAGCGCGCCGATAGGATCGTTGACGATCCCCTCCCAACGCAGAAGCGTCGCCGGTCGGCTCGTCAGTTTGGCCTGACGCAGAAGCGGCCCAATCACCGTCGGGCCGGTCACCACCATAATCCCGCCGAAGAGCAAGGCAGTGGGAAGGCTGAGGCCCGCAACCAGGTGCGCCGCCATCGTACCAAGTGCCCAGGCAATCAATGCTCCGGGCACTACCAATCGGCGAACGCCTTTGCCGACCTCACGCAGCTCATCGAATTTCAGCTGCAGCCCACCTTCAAAAAGAATGATGCCGACAGCGAGCGAAATGAGCGGGTCGTAAATGTCCTCGAACGTGTCTTGCGGGGCCAACACACCAAAGACTGGGCCGAGAAGGATCCCTGCAATCGACATCAAGACGATGCCGGGCGCGTTAATCCGCCAGGCAAGCCACTGTGCACCGACGCCAGCCAGACCGACTGCCGTCACGGTGAAAACAATATCGGGGCTCACGGACAATGCGCAGCTGCTGGACTAGCTGTCCTTAAAGTTCGGTTCGCGCTTTTCAATGAAGGCATGCATGCCCTCTTTCTGATCCGCTGTGGCAAAAACCGAATGGAACACGCGGCGCTCGAAAAGAACACCTTCGGAAAGCGTGGTTTCGAAGGCGCGGTTCACGCTCTCTTTGACCATCATCGTCGCCGGACGTGAGAAGCTGGCGATCTTTTTCGCCGCCTCGATTGCCGTGTCCATCAGCTCGCCGGCAGGGACGACGCGGCTCACAAGGCCGCTGCGTTCCGCCTCTTCGGCGCCCATCATGCGGCCTGTGAGGCACATATCCATGGCCTTTGCCTTGCCAATGAAGCGCGCGAGACGCTGAGTTCCGCCGGAGCCGGGAATAGCGCCGATCGTGATTTCGGGCTGGCCAAACTTCGCGTTATCGGCGGCAATGATGAAATCGCACATCATGGCAAGTTCACAGCCGCCACCCAGGGCATAGCCGGCAACGGCCGCGATCAGTGGCTTGCGCGTGCGCGAGGCCTGCTCCCAATTGGCGGTGATGAAGTCCTCAAGATAGGCATCGATAAAGGATTTATCGGCCATTTCCTTGATGTCGGCGCCCGCAGCGAAGGCTTTCTCTGAGCCCGTGAGGACGATGCAAGAAATCTGTTGGTCGCCGTCTGCGGCCAAGAGAGCATCGGTCAGCTCGTCCATCAGCTCTTTGTTGAGCGCATTCAGCGCCTCAGGCCGGGCCAGCCGGATGATCCGGACGCGGTCATCGGTATCAGTCTCTAAGCAATTGTAAGCCATAAGCTTCTTGGTCGCCTCCCGAGGGGGTCTCGCACGTAGAATGCAGCGGCGCTTAGACTTCTCGCATCCGCGAGACAACCACTAGGCCAAGAGCGCCGCGAAACGTCTCAGCGGGGGTGACGGAACGAGCAAGCGTCGCTATCTGCGAGCGCTGAGACGCATGAGCCCGAGGACACATCATGGAATTCATCACATCGCCGAGCCTGATCGCGATCTTTCTCTTCATCGGTTCGTTTGCGGTCCTGAACGCGCTGGAAAAGGGCCGCTGGGACTGAACCGCTCCTAACGGCGCGGCGCGATGCTAGCCCCCACTCTCTTTCTGCTCATCGGCCTCGTTGTTCTCCTGGCTTCAGGAGACAGGCTGGTGCGCGGTGCCGCGAACTTAGCGAAGCTCGCTAACGTTCCTCCACTGATTGTTGGACTGACCGTTGTTGCATTCGGTACGTCCGCACCCGAATTGGTTGTCACCATTGGCGCTGTCTTGGGTGATGCGGCCGGGATCGCGATGGGCAACATTGTCGGCTCGAACATCGCGAATGTGCTGATGGTGCTCGGCCTGCCAGCGATCATTTTCCCGATCTCGATGAGCGTGCCGCGTCTCCGGCTCCATGGCGGAGCGCTTCTTCTAGCGACCCTGCTTTTCTGCGGCATGGTCTACCGAAGCGGGTCGATCGGCACGACCGAAGCGATCGTCTTCACCGTGGGCATGCTGATGTATTTCAGCCTCATGATCTACGAAAGCCGCGGGGGTAGCGGCG
>CAWUIJ010000220.1:0-3825 GCA_963922235.1 uncultured Parvularcula sp.
CCATTTGATCCGGGGCCCGCCTTGACAAAATTCATCTTCGGAGACCCGATAAAACCCGCAACAAAAGTGTTTAGCGGGCAATCATAAAGCGCGACAGGCGTATCAAACTGTTCAACCCGACCATCGCGCAATACAACAATGCGGTCGGCCATGGTCATAGCCTCAACCTGATCGTGCGTGACGTAGATCATGGTAGCATCCAGAGACGCATGCAGTTTGATCAGCTCGATCCGCATCTGAACCCGTAATGCAGCATCCAGGTTTGAGAGAGGTTCATCAAACAAGAAAACCGCTGGTTCACGGACAATTGCCCGACCTATTGCAACACGCTGTTGTTGACCCCCAGAAAGCTCGCGTGGTTTGCGATCCAACAGCTTCTCAAGACCAAGGATTTCGGACGCTTTGGCAACCTTGGCGTCGATCTGCGCCTTGGGTAGACCTGCGATCTTGAGGCCAAAAGCAACATTGTCGCGCACGGAAATATGAGGAAAGAGCGCATAAGACTGAAAGACCATCGCAATCTGGCGGTCGGATGGCTGGGCATGTGTCACATCGCGGTTTGCGATCGACACACTTCCGCCGCTCATGGTTTCAAGACCGGAAATCATCCGCAGGAGTGTTGATTTCCCACAGCCTGACGGCCCCACGAACACGACGAATTCGCCTTCCTTGATATCGAGCGAGATGTCCTTGATGACCTCAACTGAACCAAAGCTCTTTGTGACGTTCTGGAGTTCTATCTGCCCCATTTTGCTTTCCTTTGTTTTTCGATGCGCCCTTGGTGCAGGGTGGCTAGCCGTTCTTGACCGCGCCCATGGACAGGCCGGATACGATGTGGCGTTGCATGATGAGGGTGAAGACAATCGGCGGCAGGACCTGAATGACCGTCGCCGCTGAGACCAGTTCCCAATAGGTCCGCGTAATCGTCGAGAAGGTCGAAATCACAACGGGGAAGGTCTTGGCCTCATTCGAGGTTAGGAAGAGCGCAAGCAGCAACTCGTTCCAGGCGAAAATGAAGACAAAGGTCGAAACCGTCGCGATCCCGCTTTTGGTGAGAGGAAGCGCGACCTTCCAAAACGTCTGAAACCATGTGCAGCCTTCGATGCGTGCGGCTTCGATCATCTCTTTTGGAAGATTGCGGAAGAACGACATCGCAACCCAGACTGCAAACGGCAGGTTGAAGCCCGCATAAACCAGAATAAGCGCAAAGTGGCTGTCCAGCATGCCCAGACCATTGAAAACCATGAACAGCGGCACTGCCGCCGCGATCGGCGGCATCATGCGCGTCGAGAGAATCCAATCGGCGACAAAGTTGTTCCCTCTGAACTGAAAATTCACGAGGCCGAAAGCGCAGGGCAAGGCGAATACCATGCAAAGGACGGTGGCGCCCAATGTGATGATCACCGAATTGAGCAGGAACTGCCAGTTCTCCGAAAGCAGCAGTCTGAAGTTTTCAAGATAGCTGAAGTCAGGCCACCAGATCGGCGGGATCGAATAGATATCGACGGGTGTTTTGAACGCGCCCATGAACATCCACAGGATCGGCAGGGTAAAAACCAGCATCACCAACATGGCAGCGATATAGGCGCCTATCAGGTTCGATTTAGGCATTTTGCATTCTCCGCAGGAAGGTCACCGCGACTGTCGTGACGATGATGCTGATGAGAAGGATCACAACCGCAGCGGCTGAGCCGTAGCCAACGTTGAAGAAGGCAAAGTTCTGCCGGTACGCGAAGAAGGTCAGCAACTCGGTACTGTCCCCAGGGCCGCCACGGGTGGTGATGTAAACCAGATCAAAAAGCTTCAGGTTGTCGATTACCCGCAAGATGATACCGATCAGGATCACATCCTTGATCGCGGGCAATTCGATATAGCGCGCAACATGCCACCAGCGCGCCTTTTCCAGCGAAGCTGCCTCATAAAGCGATGTGGGAATTGACACGAGGCCGGCAAGCATCAGCAACATCATGAACGGCGTCCACTGCCAGACATTGATGGCAACGATCGACCAAAGCGCGAGGTTGGGATTACCGAACCAAGAGATCGGCTCGATTCCAAAGCCGGAGAGGATGTAATTGAAGATGCCAAGCGTCGGATTAAGGATGTAACTAAAGATGAGCGCGACACAGAGCGGCGTGATCATCATCGGCAAGATCGACATCGAGCGCAGAAAGAAGCCCGCGCGCTGGTCCTTGAGGGCAAGAAAAACCTTGGCGCATGCAAAGGCGAGGATCACTTCGATGATGATCGATGAGGTTGTGAGAACGAATGTGTTCTTCAATGCGGCCAGAAAAACCTGGTCTGCAAAAAGCTGCTTATAATTGTCCAGGCCGATGTAGAACTTGTTGTGCATCCGCGTCAGCTTGGCCTGAAAGAAACTCAGGTAGAGCGAATAGACGAACGGGAAGATACTCATCAGCATCAGGTAGATAACAGCCGGCACAATAAAGATTGCGCGGGTCAACCGTTCGGACCTTTGCTGTTCCTTCGCGGCTGTGTTCACCGCTCTCGTTTGTGAAATGCCTGACACGACGCTTCTTTCCGTTGTTCCCGACGACCGTTGCCAGTCGATCAAGGGCTTCTGTGCTGCCATTGTCAGAAAGAAACCGATACGGTGCCAACGTTGACGAAAGGCAGATTTCTGCAATTAATGATCTTGCGCCCCCGGCCCGTTCCGCTCGCACAAGTGGGAGACGGACCAGGGGACTGGTGTCCTGCCAGTCTTTGGCAGGGCACCCCTTGATGCCTACCGAAGCAGACCTTCGGAACGCAGAATGCGGGTTACATTCTCGTTCGCGGCTGACAATGCATCTGCAGCTGAAAGCTCACCTACGATTGCACGGTTCACTTCAAGCCCAATGGCATCAATCACCTGGAATGTTCCAGGGTAGCGCGGACGACCATCTGGCCAGGCAGCCTTGGCAGAATCGTAGAGTGTCTGTGTCCAGAACTGCTCTTCATTGATCTGCTCATCCTGAAATGCCGAGTGCCGCGATGGCGGACCACCTGCCAGCACAAAGTCACGGTGAACCTCAGGCGAAGCGAACCACTTCAGAAAGTCCCAAGCGGCTTCTTGGTTTTCGGAGTGCGCGTTGATGCACAAAATCCAGCCACCCACAGGCGGAACGGATGTCTGACCATCGGCATGCGGGAACATGGCAACACCAAAGCTGTCCGTCACTTTCGAGATTTCAGGATCAGTGAAAAGCGGTGTCCGGACAGACCAGTTGTTGATCATCGCGACTTTGCCTTGGGTAAAGGCATTTGCACGTTCGTCCCACGCAAAATTCTCAACACCCGGGGGGCCGTATTGCGCGATCTGCTGGAAGAACTCGACCATGGCGATGCCTTCAGCCGAGTCGAGCGTTGGCGTCAGGTCGGCATAGACATCCTCGGACCCGACAAAGTTGCTGACCCATGGCGCACCACCGGCAGAATAGATCCATTCGAAATACTGCTGACCAGCCGCAGAACCACGCTGAAAGTTCATCGCCATCCCGCCTTCCAACTCTGGATAGTCCGAGTTGTCGTGGAAATACTCAGCTGCCGCCAGCATTTCAGAGAATGTGGTCGGTGGCGCAAGACCGGCCTGTTCGAAAAGGTCGGTACGATAGTGCAGCATGTGCCAGTAACCCGCAATCGGCAGGCATTGGCGCTGGCCATTCCAGCTGGCCTGACCAGCAAAACTCTCGATGTAGTCGTCCCACGCGATGATTGATTCATCAGTCTGCGCGATCAGATCTTCGACCGGCGTGATACAACCTGCCTCAGCAAACTCACCAACCCAGATGCCATCAATGAACAGAACGTCGTATGTGTCGTCCC
>CAWUIJ010000221.1:0-3808 GCA_963922235.1 uncultured Parvularcula sp.
GCGGTGCCGTCGGCCTCTGCGATGCCCCTGTAGGTGTCTAAGAAATGGTCGAGAATCCCGGTCTTGCCGCTCTTGATATGACCATAGCGCAGGGACAGCTGCCCGGCCGCTTCGTCAAAGGGCAGGCCTTCTTTCAGGAACTTGTAGAGGAAGCTGCCGATGCCCGCCCGGTCCGCACCGGACTTGCAGTGGAGAATCGCTGGATAGGCGATCTCGCGGTACATGCGGTCGAGGTCGAGGATAAAGGCCGGTTTCGGTGCCTCGCGCGAATAGGCGCGGTGGTCGATCATGGTGATCCCGGCCTCTTCGCAGGCCTCTTTTTCCAGATGCCAATAGCCCGGCTGGCGCACATTGTTCCTGAGGCCGCGGAGGTTGAAGACGGTCTTCACCCCGCGCTTCGCCCAGGTTCGGATATCAGCGGGCGAGGGTTGCCCTGTCCGCCACATCTCATCGGAAATCTGGTGGGTGTTCTGGTGCACCTTCCGGATAAAGCCGTGGTCGTGCAGCCACAGGCTGCGCCAAGCGGCTTTGCGGCCTTCGGGGGTGGCAAACTCTTCAGGAAGCAGAAACGGACCCATCGGCGAGCGTTTGGCAGTGCAGCAAGCATGCTGCAAGCACGTCGCATGTCGCGGTGCCGATCGCACCTATATGACACAGAAGCGATTGGGACGTGCGTGAGGCGGCTGAGATGAATGAACCTGTGTCTGCCGATCCTCGGGAAGCGGCGAAGCGCAAAGCCAAGCTGATGATGGTCTGGACCGTGGGCGTACTGGTCGCCTTGGTCGTCCTCTTTGTCGTGTTCTCGCAGTCGCTCTTTTTGGAGTTTCGCTTGTCCGTGCTGCTGAAGCTTGGCGCGGGCGTGATCGGAACGATCTTGCTCTCAGCAGGCCTTATGGCCGCGGCGTTTTATTCCGACGCCAGCGGCCACGACGATGACGCGCCCGGCGCCTGACGCGCCGCAATCACAAAAGTCGCCTAAGGCTTGGACGCGTAAGAGCCCATAAAGTCTGGATAGGCCGAGAGGCCAAGCTCACCCTGGTCGAGGCCGTCCCGCTCATGATCCCCATGGGCACGGATGCCGACGGTCTTGTCGAGGATGACCCAGATCACGAGGCTGATCGAGAAGACGAAGACGCCGTTCGCCACGATACCGACAATCTGACCGCCAAAGCTTGCTTCAGAGTTCGACAGCGGCACGACCAGCGTGCCCCAGATGCCGCAAACGAGGTGCGCAGGGATCGCGCCGACGACATCGTCGATCTTGAACTTATCAAGCAGCGGCACCGCCACGGTGACCAAGACGCCGCCAACACCGCCGATAAAGACCGCAAGCGGGATCGATGGCGCGAGCGGTTCGGCCGTGATCGCGACCAGACCACCAATCGCACCGTTGAGCGCGGAGGGCAGGCAGAGGCGTTTGAACATGATCTGGCTGGTCGCCATCGCGGCCATCACGCCAGCGGCAGCGGCGATGTTGGTGTTGACGAAAATATTGGCGACGGAGGCTGCGTCGTCGAGTGTACCGAGCGCCAGCTGTGAGCCGCCATTGAACCCGAACCAGCCGAGCCAAAGGATAAAGGTGCCAAGGGTCGCAAGCGGCAGGTTCGAGCCTGGCATCGGCGTGACCTGACCGTTTTCGCCATACTTCCCGGTCCGTGCGCCGAGGATCAGGACACCGGCCAAAGCAGCCCAACCGCCGGTGGCGTGCACCAGGGTCGAGCCGGCGAAATCGGAAAATCCGAACCGCGAATCAAGGAAACCGCCGCCCCATTCCCAGGACGCTTGGATCGGATAGAGAAAACCTGTGAGGACAGCGACGAAGGCCAGGAACGGCCAGATCTTGATGCGTTCAGCCAGGGTGCCTGAGACGATCGAGGCGGCTGTCGCCACGAAGACCATCTGGAAATACCAATCGGAGGAGGCTGAGTAGCCCGTCTCGAGCGCGTTGGTATCATCGCCGCTCCAGAACAAACCGCCAAAGCCCAAGAGGCCGCCAAACTCGCCCGGATAGGCAAAGTTGTAGCCGGTCAGCCAGAACATCAGGCCCGCGATCGAGAAGAGGGCGATGTTCTTGAGGCAGATCGCGCCCGCGTTTTTCGACCGGACCAGGCCCACCTCCAGCATGCAAAAGCCTGCCGCCATGAACATCACGACCATGCCGGCGACCAGGAACAGGAAGGTGTTGAAGATGAACTGGGTCTCAGGAGAGACCGCGGGCGCCGCATCCTGCGCCATGGCCGGCGCCACCAGACTCGCCACCACAGCAAGCACGACCGGAACACAACGCAGGATATTCATGAGGGCACTCTCTCTTCGCAGGTGCGAAAAGATACAGAGCCTCACCGGGCGTGGCAAGGCAATGGCGCCATTTTGCTTCCACAAGTCCCGAACCATTGGCCGAAGACCGCGCAAAGAGGGGTCAGGAGAGCTGATAATACCGCCGTGCAGCAAGGCCCGTGAGGAAGAGCATGGTGAGGGAAAAGATCGACTGCGCGAAGGCGAGAAGGCCCAATGCGACAGCTTTGGTTCGTCCTTTCACCTCAGGGGCCAAAAACAGCGCTTTCTCGATGTTGTGGCCTGTCCTGTTATTGATGCCGAGAACATAGGTCGGGCGGAACGCCACCCGAGTGGAGAGGGCGAAGGCATCGGCCGCGGTCTCGACGCTTCGACTCATCAGGGTGCTTGGCACTGGTTCGTTGTCCGGGTTTGGATTTTGCGTCAAAGCAGCCCCAAAATAAATCAGTCCACAGACTAACCAAACCAGGCCGAGGGAGATCAACGGACGGCGGATGGAGCCGCCGAAATCAGAGGTCCATTCGTAAAGGTGGGTCAGTATGCGCTGGGTGCTGAACCAGGGGCGGGTCTCGCGCTGGGCGATCAGCTCGATTTTGTGAAACAGCTGCTCCGCGCGGTGGTTGCGTCCCTTGTTCATCGCGATCTGCAGGACCCGCGCGCCCTCGGCGATGGAATTGAGCTGATCGTCTCGCTCGTCCGGCGGCAGGGTTTTGGTGCTCTCAATCTGCTGTCGGACGAAAGTGGGGATGCCGTCCTCTTTCCGCGCGGCATAATCCTTATCGAGAAAGACCAATTCCTTGAACAAGGCGCCATCAAAGGCGCCAAGCGGGAAGGGGGTGGGGCCTTCGAGCCTTTCGCGATGACGTTGATATAGCTCTGTATAAAGATTACCATCGAATTTCGCGCTGTGAAACGCCCGGCGGCAATAACGCGCGTCCGTGGTCATGGCGTCGATTGGAAAGTGAAAGGATTGCAGGAAACGCGCCCGCTCAAAGCTGAGGCGCCGGGAATGCGGGTCCTTGGGTTGAAATCGGCACCGATCGAACCCGGCGTCCCCGGAGAAGGTCGCGTCCTCGAACCTGGCGTCCCCGGAGAAGGTCGCGTCCTCGAACCTGGCGAGTCCGGAGAAGGTCGCGTCCTCGAACCAGGTGAGTCCGGAGAAGGTCGCGCCGCCAAACCAGGCGCGTCCGGAGAAGGTCGCGCCGCTGAACCAGGCGTTTCCGAACACCTGATGATGCCACTTTGTTCCCGTGTTCAACCAACTGTAACCGAAGGCGACATCGACGCCGCGGGGGGCGGGTGCCGCGTCATCGCTTCCCTCCGCTGCCTTGGGCGGGGGCATGGCAGGGACCTGCAGGAGGACCACGCCACTAAAAAGAGCCATCTGGTCTTGATCGAGGGCCTGCTGGAGCCGTGCCTCAAGATCACGCGCGAGGCCAGCGTGCTCGTCCTCCGTCCACGTGCTTTTCTCTGTCGGCGTTCCATCGGACCAGGTGAGGGGCAGGTGAAACCG
>CAWUIJ010000222.1:0-3739 GCA_963922235.1 uncultured Parvularcula sp.
GATGAGGTGGTGGCGCAGCGGATGGCGATGGCCGACGCTGAAATCAGCCATTATGCCGAGTACGACTATGTCATCGTCAATGACGACATTGATCGGGCTAAGTTGCAATTAAGCAGTATTTTAACGGCCGAACGTCTACGTAGGACCCGTCAGACAGGGCTTCGGCGTTTTGTCGACCAAGTCATCAGTCCCCCGAGTTAACCACATCCGCTGATTCCGCGTTAACTTCTGGATGTTATATCTCACATTAACCGGAGGGGACTGGAGACGTTATGAGCCAGGCAGCAATCGACTTTGCCCATCTCGACCGCTACGTTGCGGGCGATGTTGCTTTGCGGGACGAGGTCCTGACCATCTTCGAAAGTCAGGTCGCTCGCTGTTTGCGTCTTCTCGATCCTGATGCACCTCACGAGGAGTGGCGAAGCATTGCGCATGCCCTGAAGGGTGCATCGCGCGGTATTGGCGCCTGGGAAATTGGTGACCTCTGTGCAGAGGCCGAAGGCATGAAGGGTGTCTCAAGCGACATCCGCGAGCGCCGGGCGGAAGCCAAGGCACAGATCGAGCAATGCGCACAGTCGGCGCTTGATGAGATTCGTCGCCTTCGCCGGGATCCCGTCGACGCCTAAGCGGCGCTCCTCACGGACTCTTGTAAATCGTTGATCGGCCTAGGCCCAAGGACTTGCGCGCAAAGCCGCGCGCAAGGGGACTTTTCTGGCCAAAATCGGCTCTCGAGGCATTTACTTTCCTTAGGGGCACGCACCACCATATCCTTCCCGACAGAAGGGAAACTCTATGGTTGTGGCTGCTCCTCGCGCCCTCGATCTTGAAAGCTTACGTGAGCTGGTCAATGTGCGCTTGGCGCAGTTGGTCCCAGAGGGAAGCCCCCACGGCCCCGCTGCAGCCGCGCGGCACAGCCTCTTGGCTCCTGGTAAGCGCCTGAGAGCCGTGATGGCCCTGATCGCAGCCAGGAGCGTCGGTGGGCGCATTGAGGACGCCCTCGACACAGCTTGTGCGGTGGAGATGATCCATACCGCCAGCCTGATCATCGATGACCTGCCCGCCATGGATGATGCGGATCTTCGCCGCGGCATGCCCACGGCGCACACCAAGTTCGGCCAAGACATCGCCATTCTCGCAGGCATTGGCCTTGTGAACGGTGCCTATGAAGTTCTGGCGCGCGCCCATGCACCAAGCTGTGATCGCCGTATGGAGATCACCCAAGTCCTCACCCGTGCGGTGGGCTGGAGCGGCCTTGTGCACGGACAGGCCCTCGATCTGCATGCGGATGCCAGCATCGATGCGATCCATGAGGGTAAGACAGGCGCGCTCTTTGTGGCTGCGGCCGAGGGCGGGAGCCTTTGTGCGCTGAACTGCACCGAAGACGACCGGCGAGCGATGCGCGCTTATGGGCGGGCACTGGGGCTGGCTTATCAGGCCTATGACGATGTCCTCGACCAGACCTGTGACGAAGCGCGAACGGGCAAAACCACCGGCCGTGACAGCGGGAAGAACACCGCCGTCATCGGTGCAGAGGCGACCCTTGGCTCAGGCATGATGCTGGCGCAGCGCCATTTGCGAAGTGCTGTTGAGGCGGCTGGGCGGACCTCACCGCTGGCCGAGCTTGCCGAGTATATTGGTTCTTACTTCTCGGAGACGCTGGCCGCTTAATCAGCCGTCAGCGCGGGCAGCCTTCAGCTCACGGAGCTTCACGCGCAGCTTTTGCGGATCAGGCGCCAGCACAAAGCCGTAGCTGACCGCGCCCTCTTTGCACGTCGTGGCGTGGTGGAGCTTGTGCGCTTGGACCAGCCGCTTCCAGTAGCCCTTCTTCGGCACCCAATTGTAGGGGTAGCGCTGGTGCACCAGTCCGTCATGGACGAAGGTGTAAATCAATCCGTAAACACTAACACCAGCTGCGATATACCAAACCGGGGGGAAATAAAGATACCCAACGGTGAACAAGACAACCGTGAATGTGCCAAAGACAACCGCATAGAGATCGTTTTTCTCAAACATGTTGTCATGGGGCTCGTGGTGGTCTTTGTGCCAGTCCCAGCCCCAGCCGTGCATGATGTATTTGTGGGCCCACCACGCCACAAACTCCATGAAGCAGGCGGTCCCCACTACCAGGGTCAGTTTTTGCCAGAGCGCGAGCTGGATCATGCTGCTGCTCCCACGGTTTCAGAACGCCTGGTCATACCACGGCGCCTCGGCAGCCGCCACCAGGGCTCATGCGGGTAGAGATGGTGCTCGTGGTGATAGCCGAAGTGGTAGCAGGTGAAGAGGCTGACGAGCCAGTTGTAGCCTGAGCTGCGTGCGTTGTGCTCGTCGGCAAAGGATGAGCCGTTCTCCTCATGGCGGTGCGGGCGATAGGTGCCGAAATAGAAAAGTTGCACCGCGCTTGTGAGCGCCGGGGCACCGTAAAAGAGGAAAATATTGATCATCGGTGCGCCCAGGACCAACCAATAGACGGCGACCACACTGTTCACAAAAATCAGTGGTCGCAGGCCAAAGTGGCGCAAAAAGAACTCTTTGTACCAAGGAATAAAGGCGCGCGGATGATCCGCTGAGAAATCGGGATCATCCTTCGTGCCTGGCGCATCGTGGTGCAGGTTGTGGTTCACGTAGAGGCGGTCATAATTGAAGCCTGCATAGAGCGTGGTGACCACCCAGCCAAAGATGCGATTGACCCTGGGCATGCCGGGGGCGAGGCTCCCGTGGATGGCATCGTGGCTGATGATGAAGAGGCCCACGGATAGCCAACAAATCGCGGCCATCATGAACAGGATCAGCGGGGCCTTGGCCCAGGTGATCTCGAAAAAATGGACACCGTAGATGTGCAGCACGGCCCATGCGAGCGTCACAAGGCTCGCAAGCGTCAGTCCAATGGCTGATTGCACCACCTTTTCACGCCGTGTCACGACCGAGCGCCTCCCAGCACTGGACGTTTCCAAAGGTCCGGACGCGGAGGAAGGGCGCGGAAGAATTGCGACTTTGCACTGGCGCCCTGAAGGCACCCGAGGCCAGCGAGGACCACTTTGCGGCGACGTGACGTCCGGGCGCGCTGATCCCAGACCCGAGGGCCTTTCACCCGCACAACGCGGCCAATGTCGCGGTAAACCCCGCGCGCGGCAGCGACAGCGAAGCCTGCGCGGATGGGAAGTCGGCGAACACCGGGCGCTGCGGATTTGTAATATTGATCAGCTTCTTCAAGAAGGCGCAGCGCGACCTGCCACACCGCCTCGCGGTTTCTTTCGTCAAGGATTGCACTTGGTTCAGCAGCCACGCCAGCTTCTCTCAACCAATCGCCAGGCACGTAAATCCTGCCAATCGCGGCATCATCGATGATGTCACGGCAAATGTTCGTGAGCTGAAAAGCAATCCCGAGATCAGACGCCCGGTCGAGCGTATCATTGTCGTCGGGGCTGACACCCATGACGATCGCCATCATCACACCCACGACACCCGCCACGTGATAGCTGTAGCGGAGCGTGTCCTCGAGCGTCTCATACCGATGCTGCGCCACGTCCATCTCGAAACCACGCAGAAGGTCGTAAGGATGCTGGCTCGGCATGCTTGTTTCGAGCGCGACGGTCTGGAACGCCTCAAAGGGCCACGAGGCCGCTGGCTGCCGGTCAAGCGCGGCGCGCGTATCAGCCCAAAGGCTCTCAAGATCTTCTGCTCTCGGAGCATCATCCCGGCCGGCGAAGCTGTCCTCACCAAAGCCCAAATTTTGGCCGTC
>CAWUIJ010000223.1:0-3724 GCA_963922235.1 uncultured Parvularcula sp.
AGACCTTTCTGGAAGACGCGTTCAACGTCTCGACAGAGGCCGACGCTGATCTTGGACTTGCAATTGGTGGCCTGATTGGCACCTATGTTCTCCCCACAATCGCGATCGAAGGTGAGTTCACTTACCGAACAGCCAATGTGGATGAGTTCAGCGCTGAGGGCGTTGATGTCAGCATTGATGACGATATTGGCACGATGGCCTTCATGCTCAACGGTGTGTTCCGTCCGCAGGTCCCGCTCCTTCCAGAGCCTTATGTGGGTGTCGGCTTTGGCTACGTGGCCAGCAACTTGGACAATCTGGGCGGCGATAGCACGGACGGCGCATTCGCCTATCAAATCAAAGGCGGATTGACGTTTGACTTCCTTCCAACACCTGGAAAAATCGGTGTTGAGGTCGCTTATCTGCAAACGAATGACTTTGACCTTGGCGACAGCGAAATCGATGTTGACTACGCTTATGGCGGTGTCACCGGGCTTCTGACGTTCAAGAAGAATTTCTAGCACCTCTTGGGGGTGGACAACGTGACCCTGATGTTCGCCCCTTGTTCTTGAGGCCAGTCAGCCTTAATGCGCTATCTCTTGGGCTTGGTTCGGGAGAGCGCGTGTGAGCAGCAAATTTATCACGGTCACCGGTGCGCGTGAGCACAATCTCAAAGACATCACGGCCCAGATTCCCCGCGATAAGCTGACCGTGGTCACAGGCCTGTCGGGATCCGGCAAGTCGTCTCTCGCGTTTGATACGATCTATGCGGAAGGACAGCGGCGTTACGTCGAGAGCCTGTCCGCCTACGCTCGTCAGTTCCTCGAGCTGATGCAAAAGCCGGATGTGGATCAGATCGAAGGTCTCTCGCCTGCGATTTCGATCGAGCAAAAGACCACATCGAAGAACCCTCGCTCCACCGTTGCAACGGTGACAGAGATCTACGACTATATGCGCCTCCTTTGGGCGCGGGTGGGTGTGCCCTATTCACCGACCACTGGATTGCCGATCACCTCGCAAACCGTTTCTGAAATGGTCGATAGGCTGATGGCCGAGGGCGACGGTGCGCGGTTCTATCTTCTCGCGCCTATGATCCGCCAACGGAAGGGTGAGTATCGGAAGGAGCTCGCCGACCTGATGAAGCGAGGTTTCCAGCGGGTACGGATCGATGGCGAGTTCTACGACATCGCCGATGCTCCTGCCCTCGATAAAAAGCTCAAGCACGACATCGACGTTGTCGTTGACCGCATCGTGATCAAGGAAGGCCTTGAAAGCCGATTGGCTGAGAGCTTTGAAACCTGCCTTGATCTCGCGGACGGACTGGCCGTGGCGGAGAGCGCCCCGAAAGCAGGCGAAGAGCCTAAGAAAATCACGTTTTCGGCAAAATTTGCTTGCCCGGAATCAGGATTCACCATCGAAGAGATCGAACCACGGCTCTTTTCCTTCAACTCGCCGATGGGTGCGTGCCCAACCTGCGATGGCCTCGGCACCTCGGTCTATTTTGATCCTGACCTGGTCGTGCCCGACCACGACGTCAGTCTACGGAAGGGTGCGATCGCTGCGTGGTCCAAGACACAAAGTCCTTACTACACCCAAACGCTCGAGGCGCTGGGTAAAAAGTACGGGTTTGATGTCGGCGGCGTGTGGCGAGATCTCACTGCCAAACAGAAAAAGACCATTCTTTACGGCACCGGCAAGGAGAAGGTGAAGTTCGTCTATGACGACGGCGTCCGCAGGTACGAAACGACCAAAACCTTTGAAGGCGTGATTCCCAATCTTGAGCGGCGCTGGCGTGAAACCGATAGCTCTTGGGTTCGCGAAGAGATGGAGAAATTCCAGTCGGTCACTGAGTGTGATGCTTGTGAAGGCGCGCGTCTGAAACCCGAAGCCCTCGCCGTCCGTGTAGGCGGTGAACACATTTCAGCTGTCAGCAGTCTATCGATCCGGGAAGCCGACCTCTGGTTCGGTACGCTGGATACGCAGCTCACGGAGAAAGAGCGAACGATTGCCTCACGGATTTTGAAAGAGATCCGTGACCGGCTGCATTTCCTCAACAATGTGGGGCTTGGCTATCTCACGCTGTCGCGCTCGTCGGGCACCCTCTCGGGCGGAGAAAGCCAGCGCATTCGGCTGGCTAGCCAAATCGGCTCAGGGCTGACTGGTGTTCTCTATGTGCTGGACGAACCGTCTATTGGACTCCACCAGCGGGACAATGAGCGGCTTCTGACCAGCCTTGTGGGCCTGCGGGATCTTGGGAACACGGTCATCGTGGTGGAGCACGACGAAGATGCGATCCGGACTGCTGACCATGTTTTGGATATTGGCCCTGGTGCGGGCGTGCACGGCGGTCAGGTCGTCTCAGCAGGCACGCCGGCGCAAATCGAAAAAGACAAAAACTCCGTCACCGGAGATTACTTGGCGGGTCGTCGCGAAGTGCCCGTCCCGACGGAACGACGGGTCTTCGATCCGGATCGCGTGGTGACGGTTGAGGGGGCAAGCTCCAACAATCTCCAGGGCGTGAAGGCGGAATTCCCAGTCGGTCTCCTCACCTGCGTGACCGGTGTGTCGGGCGGCGGAAAATCGACCTTGACCATTGAAACGCTCTACAAAGCAGCATCCCGTAAGCTGATGAATGCGAAGACCGTACCGGGCAAACACGACCGGATTGGTGGCCTTGAGCATCTCGATAAGGTGATCGACATTGATCAATCGCCGATCGGACGGACCCCCCGCTCCAACCCCGCGACCTATACGGGGGCCTTCGGGCCCATCCGGGAGTGGTTTTCTGGCCTGCCCGAAGCCAAGGCCCGCGGTTACAAGCCTGGCCGGTTCAGCTTCAACGTTAAAGGCGGCCGGTGCGAAGCCTGCCAAGGCGACGGCGTCATCAAGATCGAGATGCACTTCCTGCCCGATGTCTATGTCACTTGCGATGTCTGCCATGGCAAGCGGTACAACCGCGAGACGTTAGAAGTGAAGTACAAAGATAAGTCGATCGCCGATGTCCTCGATATGACAGTCGAGGAGGCCTATGAGTTCTTCAAGCCTGTCCCTTCCATCCGTAACAAGATGGAAACGCTGAACCGTGTGGGCCTCGGCTATATCAAGGTAGGCCAACAAGCCACCACGCTCTCCGGCGGCGAGGCTCAGCGGGTGAAGCTCGCGAAAGAGCTGTCAAAAGTCGCGACAGGCCGCACGCTCTACATTCTCGATGAGCCTACGACAGGTCTTCACTTCGAAGACGTCCGGAAGCTGATGGAAGTGATCCAAGAACTCGCCGATGCCGGCAACACGGTGGTGATCATTGAGCACAATCTCGACGTCATCAAACAGGCGGATTGGATCATCGACCTCGGCCCCGAAGGCGGCGACGGCGGCGGCAAGATCATCGCGACGGGAACCCCAGAAGATGTCGCTGAGGTCAAAGGCAGTTACACCGGTCAATTCTTGAAAGAGCTCCTCGACCGTCACGAGCAGCGCGCCGCAACTCCGGCGCCTAAACGGCGCGTGCGGACACGGAAGAAGAAAGCTGCCTAAGCATGAATTGGGGTGTGGTTGTCTCAGCGCTCCTGACGCTTCTGATCCTCGCCATTCGTGAATATATGACAACCCGCAACCTTGTCCTCGCATTGATCGCCGGGGCTGAAGACGGGCGCGATCGCATCTCATGGCACTTACGGGTCGCGGATTGGGAAGCGATCAAATGGAGCAAATCCATTATCAGGGGATCGACTAAATAAGGTGCTCT
>CAWUIJ010000224.1:0-3712 GCA_963922235.1 uncultured Parvularcula sp.
TGCGGCTTCATGGGGTCGCTCCTTCCAGCCGGTTGAATACGGCCAGCACGCGGCTGACGTGGTTTTGAGTCTCTCGATAGGGAGGAATGCCGCCGTGCTCTCGAACGGCTTCTGGCCCGGCATTGTAGGCGGCGAGCGCGAGCCGCACGTCGCCGAACTCGGCGAGCATCATCGCGAGGTAACGTGCAGACCCATCCAAGTTCTCCCGCCAGTCATGCGGGTCCACACCGAGCATGCGTGCCGTGTCCGGCATGAGTTGGCCAAGACCGATGGCACCGGCATGGGAAAGTGCATCCACACGGTAAGCACTCTCGATCTCGATGTTGGCGCGGAAGAGATTGAGCCAGTCGGTGACGGTGATGTCGGCCGTGCGCAGTCCACGGTGACCGGCATAGCGTAGAGCGGTCTCTTCGATGCCGTTCAGAACGTCTGGGTGCGGGACTACGCGTTGCGGCACAAAAACTGCCGCCAGAACCTGATCTTCGCTGCTCGGCTGCCCAAAAAGCAGCATCTCCGCCGCAGCACTGGCTTGTCCGATGCCGTCATCATAATTTCGGGCGAATTCGCTTTGAGACCGGGATGGTGAGAGGGAGCCGTCGCCCTCCATCACCAGCACCATCTGTGCCGAGGCGAGGCCGGGCAACAGAAGTGCTATGAGGCCGGCGCTAGTTCTGCAGAGACGCGAGCTCTTCGTCAGAGAGCTTGAGAACAGTCCGCTTGTCAGCCTGAAGAGGAATGTCTGCGTGGGAGAAGCCGATACCTTGCAGGAAGGAGATGACCCCTGTGACGGTGCGGATTTCGCGGATCTTGATGTCGTTACGTGACGTGCGCGTTCTTGCGGTGACGAGAAGCTTTTCCAGCCCTTCGTCACTGACGGCACGGACAATCCACATGCCGTGCCAGTTCGGGCCTTTCTTGTAGGCCTCTTCCTTACACACAACCTCGACGCGATAGCCGCTCGCCACGAGGTCGCGGAATCTGGGTTCCGTGACCACATTTGGTGCTTCTTTTTCTAGGTCCGTCACCTTGGTCTCGTTCTCCAATAAGGCGAATGACCAGGCATCAGGAGTTGATGCCTAGACATACGATGATATATAAATGTCCGCAAGCTATATCTTTGACGTTGCGGCTGTATGACAATCATGCACCCATTAGGCATGGCGCATGGATTCTATCAAGGGAATAAGGGCTTTGCTCGACCGGCGGTCGCATTGGTTTAGGGTAGGGGCGAGTATAGTATTGACCGTGTGTTTTGCTGGTCCCACCGCGGCTGAAACCTGCCTTGCGCCGCCCAGGCCCTTCGTACCGAACGATCCCGAGGCTGCACGCGAATATGCCGATCTGATCCGGGAAGACTTCGAGCTCTATATCCGCGATATCCAAAGCTACTTCCTGTGCCTGGAGGCTGAGCACGCGCGGGCTTTTGAGGAAGCGCGCGAAGTCTCCGAGGAGTACGGAAGGTTCTTGGTGGTCACTGGCGACTGAGGCCTCGACCACTCCGTTGGATCCGCTTTGCCTGGACGTTGAACTCAATTCATTGAGCCAAGCCGCGTGGCTCAGCGATGTGCAACACATCCGAAAATACTCCCATTTTGGGGTTAATCCGATATCGGGATTAGCTGGTCCTGTCGAGTGGATGGACGGGACAATTGGCGGGGACTCTTCATACAGAAGCTTATCGAGCGGCCGTACGGTTCTTGGCAGAGCTTCGCGCGCGCGAAGGTCTGTCCCAGGCTGACTTAGCGGCGCGGCTTTCCAAGCCGCCGTCGTTCGTTGGCAAGTATGAAACCTACGAGCGGAGGCTAGATATCATTGAGTTTCTGGTTGTGCTGAAGACGTTGAATTCAAGTTTTGATGAATTCAATGAAGCGACAGCAATTATGCTTCCTGAGGCACTGTAGGCTTTGATTGCAAGGCTTGCCTATGGTCACCACGACACAGCATAACACGTATGCCTACGCGTTGTTTGGTGGTCCGTACACTATGCTCAATCTTGTCTACAGTCGGATTTCCGCGGTAGGCTTTAAGCTATAGAGAATGCTTGTTGCTCCTGCCGCTTTATGAAAGTGAATAGTTCACCTGCTCTGGGGACAATCCGCTGGCAAACAGTTTCTGACGCTTGGGAGATGTCTTTTCAGAGCTATTTTGCGGCGTAAGTTAAGCCAAGCACGTCGTTATTGGGCAGTTGTCTAACCCAAAGCATCATGACTTGTGTCCCACTTCGGTACATAGCGTGTATCAACTTCTTGAAGAGCGTGGACTAATGACTGAGGGTCGGGTTCAAAACACGCAAGGGACCGATGAAAAGGGGTGAGGAAACCTTCAATCACCAAGTGATCCAAGAAAACTTCCAAGCCGTCAAAAAAGCCGGACGCATTTAGAAACCCGATCGGCTTGCTGTGAATGCCTAGCTGCGTCCAGGTCCAGACTTCAAAGATCTCCTCCAGAGTTCCGATGCCGCCCGGAAGCGCGATGAAGGAGTCTGAAAGGGCCGCCATGAGCTGTTTGCGCTCATGCATTGATTCCACGATCTTCAACTCACTAAGTCCAGCATGCGCAAGTTCGAGCGAGGCAAGCTTTTCCGGTAGGACTCCAATAACCTCGCCGTCGCGACGCAGTGCTGCATCCGCCAACTGGCCCATAAGTCCCGTGTTAGCGCCTCCATATACCAAACGAAAATTGTTCTTAGCCAAGTACTCTCCCAGCTCGATTGCAGCTGGCGAATACTCGGCGCGGTTGCCGGATGTAGCGCCAGAAAAAACACAGACTGTTCTTCGCACGTTGTTTTCCTTCTGACTTTGCGGGGACAGTCAGCTCGTGCCCCAAATTTATGGATTTCCTGTCCGTTGGCTGTAGTATCTGGTTTTGTTTCAGCGACCGTTCTAAAGAGTAGAACAAACTGTCACTCGATCAGACCATTCTGCCTAAACTCAGTTGCTACAGTGCTGAATGAAACCCCAACCCAACGTTCGAAGGCAGTTCACAATGGGCATGTTGATTGACGGCCGTTGGACCGACGAAGATCAGACCATCCAAAATGGATCTTTCGTTCGAGCTACGTCTGCGTTTGCGAAGCCAGTGAAGGCGCAATCAGTGCGAGCAATGGAAGCCGAGCCCGGCAGGTTTCACCTTATCGCGTCCCTGTCATGTCCATGGTCCCACAGGTCAACACTCACCCTGGCCATCAAGTGCCTTGATCATAGTATCCCTGTGCACATTGCGCACGGGCCTCGTACCGAAGGCTACAGACTCGGAACGCGTGAGCGACCTTGGAAAGTTCCTGGGGCGGACGTCGAAATCGAACATCTTCACGAACTCTATCGGTTGGCTGACCCCACATACACTGGCCGCGTGACGGTGGCACTTCTGTGGGATGCTGAGCGGCTGGTCATTGTGTCAAACGAGTCGACCCACATTCTGCGCGGCTTGGATGCGGTCGCGGTCGCGGGATGTCAGGATTGGACACTGCGCCCGGATCGGCTTGCCAGTGAAATTGATGAGACATCTAACTGGATCCACAGAACGCTGAACAACGGGGTGTATCGCGCAGGTAAAGCCCGACGGCAGGATGTTTATGACGCTGCAGTCGATGAAGTCTTCGAGACCCTTGACCAACTGGATGCACGGCTGAGTAAGTCACGATTTCTACACGGCTCCGTTCTGACCGAGAGCGACCTTCGCCTTTGGCCGACTTTGGCGAGATTCGATGCGG
>CAWUIJ010000225.1:0-3689 GCA_963922235.1 uncultured Parvularcula sp.
CTGACGCCGCAACAAAAAGCTGAGCTGACACCGATCCTGATGGACAGCATGGAGCAGCGCACTGAGATTATGGAAGAGGCTGGCATCGAGTCAGGTCAGCGCCCAACGCGTCAGCAGATGATGACGATGCGCACCGATCTTCAAACACTGCAAAAAGACACCATCGAACAAGTTTCGGCTATTCTGACGGACGAGCAAATGGAAGAGTTCATGCTCATCCAACAAGAGCGCGCAGATGAGATGCGCGCGCAGATGCAGGGCCGCTAAGACCCCAAATCACCATGATTTTGGCTCGCCACGTTTCCTCGTGGCGAGCTTTTTTGTGTTCTCTTGTTTGGGTTGGAAGAGACAATGGATAGCTTTCCTATGCCCAAACTTCAGTATACTGTTTTCGAACCAACCGGTTCCTCGGACGAATCTTCAGAAGCTCAGCCGCGCCCAGCGGCATAAGCGCTGACCGCACCACTTTCTGGTCGTCTTGTGTAAGCGCATCAAACGCATCATGGACGCGCTGGAGCGCCCACATGGTGTTGGTCTGGGCAATAGACTGCGCCTTGATTCCTCGCATTCTGAACTGGATCTTCCCCATGCTCCGTTCAGCTTTGAACGGTAAGAGCGGTTGGCCAGGAATAATGTCTTGTGTTTCAGCCCACTGATCAAATTGTTCAGCCGCCGCCTTCAGCTCGGGGATATATTCCTGTGCCGCTAAGGTGATGATCGGCTTGAGCGTCTCTGGAAGGTTGTCATCGGGAACAAATGTGCCGGGTTCTCTGTCGAAGTACTCCGGCATATCGTGGTCGCGTTGCGCCATTCTTTCGGTGTAGCGGAGGACCCGCGGCGCGCGCTCGCGCATCATCATTCCTGGATAGGGGTCGCGCGAAAGATGGGGCTGGAGGGCCCCTTCAAGGGCGCAATCAGCAACGGTCTCTGCTGCGCCAAAGAGATAGGGGTGCTGCAGGAAGTGGGCGTTGAGGAGATCAAGAAGGTCACGGTACTGCTGATCAATCAGATGATGCGTTTCGTGTGAGATGCCGAAGAGTTTGATGATTTGAAGCGCTCGGTCGCGGGTCACGTCGGCGATCTTATCCCGCTCGGCCTGCTCATAATGCTCCGTGTAGCCAAAGCTGCTGCCAAACTGTTCCCGGATGAAACTCTCTTGTTTGTGGTAGTGAACCCAGCGCGTATACAGATTAAAGCGAGCGAGATACTCACTGAAAATGAAATCAAGAATGAGTGCCGTGATGTCCTGCACAGGTGTGCCAGGCATTAAGGTTCGCTCACCGAGGTCGTTGGCAGCGATGTAGTCAATGATCTCTGCTGAATCTTGCACAATCACGCCGTCTCGGGTTTGGATGACGGGAACAATGGGCCGTCCAACGGGCGGCACGACTTTCATGGTAAAATGAGGGTGCCCGATCGCGATCTCGCGGTAGGCGACTTGCGCTTTTCTAAGGTATGCCCGAGTTTTGCCGGAGTAGAATGAGCAGACCCAGCCAAAAAAGACGAGCTCACCAAAAGGGTTGTCCTCGACGGTATAGATATCTGTGTCTGTCACGGAACCTCCTGATCGTTCCTATAAGGATGGTCGGCCAGGCATTTTGATGCGTGTGAGTGACCGACAGACGCATCCGCCCGATTGTTCTGACACACCTGGTGTCATAAAATCAGGCAAATGTCTATCCTGCTCAAGAAGCGGGTGGGATGAGTTCGGATGTCGCCCGTCTCAATCCTCCAGACCCTCGCAATGTGATTTGGGGCCGCTAAACGTCCATCGGATCACATTCGAGCCCGCTACGCGTTGAGCGTAGCGGGCTTTTTTGTGGTGTGTCTTGTCCACTCAGGACAAAGTCTGTCAGCCCGCTTCCGCTTGGTTCAAGCCTTGTCAGGAGACGGATGGAAGCGCATGCGGTGATCGGCGCATCCAAAATCGGCATCGTTCACACTGGAACGGAGCTGTGCGCTCGTCATGCCTTTACCATGAGGCTTCCAGCCTGGAGGGCCAAAGAGCAGGCCAGGCCAATGCTGGATTGGATAGTTCCGAACGTCCCGTGCAATGTTCACCCATTCATGAAAAGCAATGCGGACCGGGTTTGCTGTTTTCGGACCATTGATAAGTCCGTACTCAACGGGCACGTCATCTCGCTCTGGCTCATAAGTGCCAAAAAGTCGGTCGTAGATCATCAAAACGCCGCCATGATTGCGATCGATATATTCAGCGTTCTTAGCATGGTGCACGCGATGGGCTGATGGCGTGTTCAGAATACCTTCGAGCGGACCAAGCTTACCAATTAAGTCCGTATGCAGCCACGATTGGTACATAAGATTGAGTCCTAAGGCTATCAGCACATGCAGCGGGTGGAACCCAAGCAGCGCAAGCGGAACATAAATCATACCGCCGAGCGAGATGTAATGGGTCCATCCAAACCGAAACGCGCCAAGAATATTCATTTCTTCAATGGAGTGATGAACGCTATGGGTCGCCCACATCCAACGCACTTCATGACTCAAACGGTGGTACCAATAGTAACTCAACTCCACGGCGAGGAAGAGCAGTGGGATGTACCACCAAGTGCCAGATGGAAGCTCAATCAGCTTATGCTCCCAGAAGAACACAGAGGCGATCGCTGGCAGATTGAGCGGGATGAGATTGATCAGCCTTTGGACTATCGAGAGGACAAGTGAGGCGACAGTTTGAGCGGTCGTGTAGAGTTTTAAGCCCCGCCGGTGTCCGATCCAGACTTCCAATGCGATCATCGCCAGATACACGGGTGCGAAGAACCGAAGGAGATCGTAGACATCACTCATTTGACATTACTCCGTGTGGAGGCGACTTCGCGTGCGCCATTGACCAATGGTCCAATTTTTGAGCAAAATTCAATTTTTCGCTACTCGATTTCAGGAGCCGCCGATGTCAGGGACGGATGACCGCAAACCCCCAACAAATATGAGGGTAAGCGCACGGCAGACGCGGTCGCAGGTGACAATCGATACAGTTTTGGAGGCCGCTACTCGACTTTTAGAGGAGGGCTCAATCAACGATTTGACGACAAACCATATCGCGCAACGCGCGGGCGTTTCGATCGGTACACTTTACCACTACTTCCCGAACAAACACGCGATCGTGTATGCGATAGCAGAGCGGCGCCGAGCCGCACTCACACAGCGCTTAGGCCGTGCATTGGACAGTGTTGATCCTGCGGCCTTGACCACGGCGATTCCCCAACTGATTGGTTTGATCGTCAAGGAACTGGGCGATACCAGGGCACACCGTGAGCTGAGCTTATGGCTTGCGTTACACGAACTCTCCGCACACTCCGAACGTCCTTACCAAGACACCATTGCCGATGTCATCGCGAAGCGGTTGCAGCGAGCCCTCCCTCAGGGAGACGCGCGGAGTGAGGCCATAGCCTTTGTCATCACCCGTGCGACGACGGAGACCCTTAAAGCCGCAGCGCTGCAGCGCCCAGAGTTGCTAGACCGCGACGAGTTTCTTGAGGAATTATCTGCCCTGATCACGCGTTACGTCAGTGGCCTTCGAGACGCCGCGATGTCGGAATAGCACATCGGCTATTGAGCCAGAACGCGAACCGGGGCGTGCGTTATGTCCTGGCTTAAATTCTAGCTCGATCCTTGAAAAAATGGTCGGAGTGGCCGGATTCGAACCGACGACCCCTTCACCCCCAGTAAAG
>CAWUIJ010000226.1:0-3683 GCA_963922235.1 uncultured Parvularcula sp.
TGGCGCACCCATGAGGATTCGAACCTCAGACCTCTGCCTTCGGAGGGCAGCGCTCTATCCAGCTGAGCTATGGGTGCATTGAGCGGCACGTATGGAGCCCTTAGGGGCGGATTGGCAAGGGTTAGCTTTCAGCTTCACTCTTGCTCGATCGGATTGACGATCCGGCCAGGATAGATCGCCTCAGCGCGGACAAAGGTTTCGACGACCCGGGCCGTCTCTTCAAAGCTGATAACATGGGGGTGTTTGGGGGCGATCGGCGCAGCATCGCCGAACTGCGGCGCGGTGGACCAGAGGCTCTGCATATTGAGGCCATTAGCGGAAAGATCATCCGCAGCCGGTGGTTTCTGCAGGTCTCCCGTGGCTGCAGCCAGTTGCTCGCTAAACATCGCTGCAGTCTCCAGGAAGAGGCGGATGGTCACCGCCACGTTTCCGCGCGGCATGCCGTAATCAGCGACTTCGTAGCGCGAGAGATAAGCCACGTTATCGCCGCTCACGCCCGCAGAGACAAAGGCATAGCGATAATTGAAGGCCGCCACAGCGCGGTGGTCCACGTCCGTTTGAAAAAGAGTGACCAGGTGCATCCCGCGGCAGCGGCCCCGGTCATCACAGGCCATCGGTGTGATCTGAAACTGGGTGCCATCCTTGGCTTTGACCAGCAGCACCCGCTCGCCCGCAGGAAGGGTGACACCGTCGAGTTCCAGCCCCATTTGCTGGATCACAGGGATCAAAGCTTCGGCATGAAGGCTCGTCAGCGGCGCTGAAGGGTTGCGGATTCCGGAGGACGTGCCAAGCGCGTTCGCTTGAGCGTTTGCTTCCCCCACCATCACCACCGCGGCCAAGGCCGCCAAGACGAGATTTTTCATTCCTATGCCGCCCAGCCCGAGACCTTCCGACCGTAGCGACGACTCAAAGGGGAGTAAACGCGGGAGCGAGGAGGAAGAACGCCAGCCCCTGCCCCCCGGAATCGCCTCGCGCAATGCGGCGCTCGACCTTCTTCGGATGACCACCCGCGGGATGACACTCGACCAGGCGCTGGATGAATGCCGGTCCTTCAATGCGCTGGAGGGCAGCGATCGCGCCTTCACCCGCGCTTTGGCCTCAACTACCCTGCGCCGCCGCGGGACCTTGGACGAGGTGATCGCGACCTATCTGCGCGAACCGCTGAAGCCCAAGCAGACCCATTTACGCGATATCCTGCGCATCACCGCCGCGCAGCTTTGTCTGATGGACACCGAAGCCCATGCTGCCGCCTGGTCCGCGGTGGAGCTTGCGAAGCTGCGGGTCGAGACGAAAGGCTATTCGGGCCTGGTCAATGCTGTGGCCCGTCGGCTTTCCGAAACGGGGGCGAAGAAGGCCGAAGCTGTGGAGGCGCGGGTCGATACCCCGGGCTGGCTGTGGCGCAGCCTTGCCCGTGCGCATGGCGCCAAAACAGCCGCTGCGATTGCCGAAGCCCATCGCCGTGAAGCCCCGCTCGATCTCACCGCCAAAGACCTTGAGACGATGTCGGCCGCACTGGGGGAGTACAATTTCGAGCGCATTGGCCCGCAAACCATCCGCATGGAGAGCACGCGCGTTCAAGATCTGCCTGGCTTTGAAGACGGTGATTTTTGGGTGCAGGACGTGGCGGCGACCTTGCCTGCGAAGGTCTTGAACGCCCAAGCCGGTGAGCGGGTCTATGACCTTTGCGCGGCACCCGGCGGGAAGACGATGCAGCTCGCGCTCACGGGCGCGGATGTCTTTGCGGCGGACCACAGTGGTCCTCGGATCGAGCGACTGAAAGAGAACCTCGAGCGCACCAAGTTGAAAGCGGTCGTGCTGGAAGACGACATTCTCCAATGGAACCCGCCGCAGCTGGCTGATGCTATTCTTCTTGATGCCCCTTGCAGCGCCACAGGAACAATTAGGCGGAACCCAGATCTTCTTTGGACAGCCCGCGAGACCCAAGTGCCCGATCTGGTTCGTCTGCAGGCGCGCATGATTGATAAGGCACTGGAGCTCCTCCGCCCCGGCGGACGGCTGATTTACGCCGTGTGCTCACTCCTGCGCGAAGAAGGCGAAGAGCAGATCGCCAAGGCGCTCTCACGCCATCAAGAGCTGACCCGCGAACCGATCATGCCTGACGAGATCGCTGATCTGCCGGTGATCAACAAAGACGGTGATATCCGGTCCATGCCCCACCGCCTGGCGGACAAGGGCGGCATGGACGGCTTCTTCGTCTCTAGACTGATCAAAGCTGGCTGATCAACGCAGCCAGCTCAGCTCCATCCGGATGGTCGCGCGGTGGGCACGGGTGCCCGCCGGCAAGAAAACGTCCGGGATGATGGTGAAACGCGACTTGATGTCCTCAACGGCCGCGAAGGCTGCGGACTGCACCGCAGGCGGATAGCCGTAGCCGTAAGCCATCACCACCAGGCGCTGCACATACTCCACCTGGAGGTTCTTCCGGAACGTGTTGGGGTTGCCCACTAGATCCCGGCCAAACACGGCTTCATTGAGATCGAGCAGCATCTCCGTCGGCGAGTATGCGTTGCCGTAGAGTTCGGAATCGACCATCCGCGTGAGAGTTACCGGGCTCAAAAGATGTGACATCACACTGCGCTGAGCGCTGAGCACAAAGGCGTGCATTTTGGGATCTTCTGGATTGCCCCAGAAGTTGAACCCGCGGCGTTGGAGCTGGATGTGCTGCAAGAGATCTTCAGGCAGATCGAACGCATCGGGGGCAAAAACATACTCCGCTAGCGCGTCCATCGCAGCGCGCTGGGTGGCGCGAGGAACAGGAGTGTAAGGAGCCTTATCAGTCTCTTGGCCAGGTGCGATCCGCTCGACGTAAACGCCGCCGACCTGGCGTGAGATGACCGAACCCATCCGACTATGCTGGAACATAGCCGTGTAGAAACGATCTCGCAGCGCTTCGTAGCTGTCTTCGCCTTCATAGCTCTCGAGCAAAGTCGGGATCACGCTTTTTACAAGCTCGATCCGATCGACAGCATACGCAACAGGATCACTCGACATGTCAAAGACGTTCGTCCGGGGATCCACGCCGCGGCCCCATGAGGAGATGATATCAGCGTCGTTGCCAAACGTGTGCTTCAGCTCTGACGACTGCGCCAAATGCGCAGCGCGCGCCTCAGGATCATCAAGGTCTGGATTGTAGCCAAAGCCAACGGCCCAGATATCATAGGTTCCCGGACGGGTGTGATCGAAATCGCCCTGCTCCACGCCAACCGGCGCAAGGTTCGGCGCATGGTAGTCCATCACCGATGCCGAAGGCGCGCCTTGGGTCACGCTTGGATCATGCACTTCGCGTGGGCCGTAGACGGATGATCCCTTCATGTTGTGGTTGAGGCCGAGGGTGTGACCGACCTCGTGCATGATGAGGCTGACAAGGCTTTGCCGAACGAGCTCGTCCATCTCGTCTTGGCTTGCGCCCGACGCTTGGAGTGCAGCGGCCGAGAACATCAGGCCTTGGCGCATTTCTTCGCCCGCCACGCAAAGACGGCCCTCATGCTCATGACGATCATGCTCAAGCTCGAGCGACAACGCTTTGCCATCAAAGGTCGTCACAAGACGATCGTAATTGAAAAGGAAGCTGAGCTCGAGCATAATATCCGCACCAAGAATTTCTCCGGTCCGCGGATTGGTGAAGCTCGGCCCATAACCGCCAAAGGGCGGGATCGGCGATG
>CAWUIJ010000227.1:0-3658 GCA_963922235.1 uncultured Parvularcula sp.
CCATCGCGACGGCCCGGGGGCTTGGCATTCTTTTGATGATGATGCCTTTCCTTGTCGTGGCGCTCTGGCAACGTGCTGGTGCGCTCTATGGCATGGCGGCAGCGATTGGTTTTGTGATCGCAGCATGTTTTACGCAGGTGGACGCCAATGTGCTTGCAGCCTGCGCGGCTATCGCATCGGGGGCTGCCGCCCTGCGAAGTCCTCAAAAGGCACTTCGTTTGGTCACCGCGATAGCGGGTGTCGGCTTGACCACGCCTTTTGTTTTGGCGCTCACACTTCCCCCGGTGCCCGTCTTAGCCGATTTGGCAATGCTGCCTTCAAGTTCTGTGCAAAGACTGGTTATCTGGCGATCCGTTCTTGACGAGTGGCTCGCCGGGCGGCCTCTCTTTGGCGCCGGGGCCCGGGCGACGCGGGCATTGAGCCGGGAGACCGGCACAGTGGAGCTGACCGCTTTCGGTATCGAAGTGAGCCAGGTCTCAGTTCATCCGCATAACGTGCCGATTGAAATCCTCTATGAGTACGGATTGGTTGGGTATGGCCTTGTCCTGGCCGCCTTCGTCATGGGAGCCAAAACGCTTCTTGCGAAAACCTGGAGCCGGGAAGCAGCTGTTGCGATTGCTGCCCTGATGGCCATTATGGTGGTTATTTTCAGTATCCAGACCACCATGTGGAACGTCTACTTCACATCGGCGACACTGCTTACGACTTATGCGCTCTACGGTCTTTTGGGAGACAGGTCGGCATGAGCGTTTCCGTTGTCATGGTGAGCTACCACACAGGCGCTGTCCTTGAGCGCAGCATCGAGGCAGCTTTGGCGTCGGACTTGGTCACAGATGTGGTCCTCGTCGACAACGGTAACCCCGACGTCGTGGTGGAGAGGCTGACGGCCTGGGCTGAGAAGGAGCCCATGCTGATGCTCCTCACTGGCCACGGAAATGTCGGCTTTGCCTCGGCCTGCAATCGGGGCGCGCGGGCGGCCAAACGGGAAACTCTCTTCTTTCTTAATCCGGATGCGGTGCTTGAAGAGAATGCTGTCACTGAGCTTTGGCAAACGGGAAACGCTTTGGGCGGAGAGATTTGGGCCACGGGACCAAAGCTTCTCAACCCTGATGGGACAGAACAGCAGGGCGGGCGCCGGGATATCTTGACCCCCTGGAACGCCTTTGTGGAGGCCTCCCGCCTTTACAAGCTTGCTCCCAATCATCCGCGCTTTCGCCGCTTCAACAGCCATGAAGAAGAACGGCTGGACGAGGTCACGACAGTGCCATGCTTATCCGGTGCCGCTTTCATGGTGCCGCGCAAAGCTTTCGATCGGATCGAGGGGTTTGACGAAGGCTATTTTCTGCATGTTGAGGACATCGATTTCTTTCTCCGGCTAGGACAGGCTGACGGGAGAATTCTTTATGTTCCGCAGGCGGAGGTCTATCACTTTAAAAGCTCCAGCCGCGTGGACCCGCTTCGGATCGAGCGGCTCAAGAAACAGAGCCTCAACCGCTACTTCGCGCGGCACTATAGTGGAGGAATTTACCCCAAAGGGTTCCTGACCCTGCTCCGCGGCATGCTGTGGCTGAGCTTTGGTTTTCGGGTCACAACGTGGCGTCTGCGACGCTGGTCAAGATTTGCATCATTCAGTCTACGGAATGGCTATACAGCTACAAAAAGAGCCGCTCGTTTTAACAAGCGGCTCGATCGCTTGGGCAGGCGCCCCTCAGCCGACTAGGGCTTACTCTTTGCCAGCAAGCTCGGCTTTCAGCCGCTCGACTTCAGCGCGCAGGGCGTCGATTTCGCTTTGCTGCGGGTTGCCTGGCTGGCCCTGACCTGCCGGTGATTTGAGCCCAAACATCGCCATGCCCTGTTCGAAGAGCGCGATGTTCTGACGAGCCGCGTTCTCGAAAATCTGCATGCCTGACGTCGGTGTCGAGAAAGCCTCGGACAGCGACTGGCGCATGGTTTCCTGGTTTTTGCGGAACGCTTCCATCGATGCGTCGAGGTAGCTCGGCACAAAACTTTGCAGGTTGTCGCCGTAAAGGCCGATCAACTGACGCAAGAATCGGATGGGGAGAAGATTCTGTCCCTTGGTCTCTTGTTCGAAGATGATTTGGGCCAGCACGGCGCGCGTCAGATCATCACCGGACTTGGCGTCGACAACCACAAATTCTTCGCCCTTTTTGACCATCGCCGCGAGCGTCTCGAGCGTCACGTAGGTCGAGCTTTTTGTGTTATAAAGCCGCCGGTTAGCGTACTTCTTGATGGTTGTGACGTCGCCAGTTTGCGCGTCGTCCTTGTGGTCTTCCTGCGCTGGTTGTTCGAGAGCCATGGTTAAATACGCTTCCATTCAAAGTAGAGCGGCGTTAGCCGACTGAGGGACAAGAAGAAAGCCCGAGGCGGGCAGGATGCGCCAGACATATCGCGCGTTTTCGTTAAGGAGATGAAGCCATGAGCAAGGAAGTTGTGATCGCGAGCGCCGCACGGACGCCTATTGGTAGCTTTGGCGGCACGCTCGCCCCTGTGTCTTCGGCAGAGCTGGGCCGGGTTGTGATCGAAGAGGCCCTGAAGCGTTCTGGCGTGGACGCGGACAAGGTCGACGAAGTGGTCATGGGCAATGTGCTGACGGCGGGCCTCGGACAAAACACCGCGCGTCAGGCGTCGATCACGGCCGGGATCCCTCAAGAGCGCCCCGCCATGACCATCAACCAGGTCTGCGGCTCTGGCCTGCGCGCTGCCATGCTCGGTGCCCAGTTCATCAAAAATGGCGACGCGAGTGTGGTTGTGGCCGGCGGCCAGGAGAACATGTCGGCGGCACCGCATGCATCACAGATGCGCAACGGCACCAAGATGGGTCCTGTCAGCCTTGCTGACACGATGATCGTTGATGGCCTTTGGGATGCGTTCAACGACTATCACATGGGCCAAACGGCTGAGAACCTGGCCGAGAAGTACCAAGTGACTCGCGAAGAGCAGGACGCGTTTTCGGCTGGTTCGCAGCAAAAAGCCGCAGCCGCCCAGGAGGCGGGCTATTTCGATGCGGAAATCACGCCGGTCACGATCAAGAATCGCAAAGGCGATATTGTCTTCGACAAGGACGAGTACATCCGCGGCGGTACGACGGCGGAGAAGCTTGGCGGTCTTCGCCCCGCCTTCACAAAGGACGGCACGGTGACGGCTGGTAATGCGTCTGGCCTGAATGACGGCGCAGCGGCGCTGGTTTTGATGTCGCTCGACGAAGCGGAGGCGCAAGGCGTCACGCCGCTCGCGCGAATCGCTGGTTTTGCCCATTGCGGCGTGGACCCTGCGATCATGGGTATCGGCCCGGCGCCGGCCTCTCGCTTGGCGCTTGAGAAGGCGGGTTGGAGTCTTTCAGATCTGGATCTCATCGAAGCCAACGAAGCCTTCGCGGCGCAAGCTTTGTCCGTGGGCAAAGAGCTTGGCTGGGACCCTGAGAAGGTCAACGTCAATGGCGGCGCGATAGCCCTTGGCCACCCCATCGGCGCATCAGGGGCTCGTGTGCTGACGACCCTCTTGCACGAAATGAAGCGCCGGGAAGTGGGCAAAGGTCTCGCGACGCTTTGCATCGGCGGCGGCATGGGCGTCGCCATGTGTGTCGAGCGCATGCACTAAGCCGTCATCGATCAGCATGGGGGGCTTGGCTTGACTGTGT
>CAWUIJ010000228.1:0-3587 GCA_963922235.1 uncultured Parvularcula sp.
CGATTTCGGTGACGACGATGCTGGCGCTTGCTGGGATGATCGTGGCGCTCGACGCTTTCGGTCCTGTGACCGACAATGCGGGCGGTATTGCTGAGATGGCTGAGCTTGAAGGCTCGGTCCGTGACACCACCGACGCGCTCGATGCTGTGGGCAACACGACCAAAGCAGTGACCAAGGGTTATGCGATTGGCTCGGCCGGCCTTGGCGCGCTGGTGCTCTTTGCGGCTTACGCTGAAGACCTTCGCTACTTTGCGGCGCATCCTGATCAGTACCCGTTCTTTGCGGGCATTGTGCCAGATTACTCGCTGATCAACCCCTATGTCATTGTTGGTCTGTTTGCTGGTGGTCTGTTGCCGTTCCTCTTTGGCTCGATGGCCATGCAGGCTGTGGGACGCGCGGCGGCTGCGATCGTGGAAGAGGTTCGCCGTCAGTTCCGCGAAAAGCCTGGCATCATGGAAGGCACAGAGAAGCCTGACTATGCCCAGGCTGTGAACCTTCTGACGGGTGCTGCGATCAAGGAGATGATCGTCCCATCGCTCCTGCCGATCCTTGGACCAGTCGTTGTCTATCTCTTCGTTGGCATGATCGCCGGGACAGCTGCGGCTCTCTCTGCTGTCGGCGCGATGCTCATGGGCGTGATCGTCACCGGCCTTTTCTTGGCGCTTTCCATGACCGCTGGCGGCGGCGCATGGGACAACGCGAAGAAGTATATCGAAGACGGCAATCACGGCGGTAAGGGCTCTGAAGCCCATAAGGCGGCTGTGACCGGTGATACTGTTGGCGATCCGTACAAAGACACGGCTGGCCCAGCGGTGAACCCAATGATCAAGATCACCAATATTGTGGCGCTCTTGCTCCTCGCCTACCTTGCAAGCCTCGGTTAAGTCAGGGCTCTGAACGATGACGATGGACGCCGTCCTATTCGACTGTGACGGCGTCCTCGTCGATAGCGAGGTCGTTGGCCTCGAAGACAGTGCGGAATTTCTCCGGTCCAAGGGATTCTCTTGGAGCCCCGGCGACCTGATCCGCCGCTTCACCGGTAAGCGTGATGACCGGTTCCGCGACGAATTGATTGAAGCCTATGCGGAGGTTCTCGGCCGCACGCCCACTCAAGACGAGAGCGAGTCTTTATTTGTCGGTCTTCTTGAGGCCAGACGAGCGTCTCTTCATTTGATGCAGCCTGTCCCAGGGGCGCTCGATACCGTGCAACTGGTCCAGCGCCTTGGCCTCAAGTCCGCTGTCGCTTCGTCGTCACGGCAGGTGCATCTCGACAGCAAGATTGAGCGTTACGGTTTCTCGCCCTTTGTGTCGCCGCACGTCTATTCCGCTGAACATGTGGCGCACGGAAAACCGGCTCCCGACATCTTTCTCTATGCGGCCGAACGAATCAGTGCCGACCCCAGCGTGTGTCTTGTGATCGAAGATAGCCCCGCTGGTGTAGAGGCTGGGGTCAATGCCGGAATGCACGTTTGGGGCTTCACGGGCGGCGGGCACTGCCTTGAAGACCATGCAGAACGGTTACTTGAGGCAGGAGCGATAAGAATTCACACTTCCCATACTGCACTGCAGCAAGAGTTAACTCTCGTTACTCAAAAACACTGAAGAAAAGATTCGCTTTACTCGGTAAATGACAAGAGTAAGACAATTGTGCCGACAGTGATTCCCCACCCACCACACTGCGGCTTCATGCGGCCAAATTATCGGGCCCCGTGACTTTTGCGGCGGTGCTGCTCCCCCACAGCACCGCCGCCTTCATGTCTGGGTGCGGAATGCTGCTTGTCTGGCTAGTCTTATCAACACTGTTTTTCGTCTTGAGCCGGCAAGTGGAGATGAGACAGCATCACGAATGATCGCTCCGCCAAATCCATCAGCTATGATCAGGCCCTCATCATTGGGCAGAAGATCGGTGTCGAAATCTTCGTTCACTGCAAAGAAGAATTGATCGCAATAGTCTTTGTACTCTGGCCATTTGTTGTCGACGTCAAAGTCGGCACGACACGACTTCACTTCGACCATAACGATCTCGCCTTTGTCAGACAGGCCGACAATGTCGGCCCGCCTGCCATTGGGCAGCGTCAGCTCAGTGAAGGGCGCAAAGCCCATGTCGACAAGCAAGCTTGAGGCACCGCGCGTGACGGCGGCGGTCACCTCTGGCCGCGGATCAGGGGAGGGCGCGTGAGCGTCGTCCGTCAACCTTGGAATTCGGGGAGTTTGACCTTGAGGCCTTCAAGCTTGTCCGTGATGCCGATCTGGCAGCTCAGGCGTGAGGTCTCTTGGCGTTCGGAGGCGAAGTCGAGCATCGACTCTTCCATCGGCGAGGGCTCGCCTGTGGCTTCTTTGAAGCTCTCTTCGACATAGACGTGGCAGGTCGCGCAAGCGCAGGCTCCACCGCAATCCGCGTCGATTCCAGGCACACCGTTCTTCACGGCCACCTCCATCAGCGTCATGCCGGCTTCGGCGTCCACTTTGTGCTCGGTGCCGTCATGTTCGATGTAGATGATTTGGACCACGGTGTTCGTTCCTCTCTCGTCGCAGATGCAGTAGCTTGGCGCGTTCATGTTGCGCAAGGCGATCCCCACGTGCCGAATTTTTGTTCGTCAGAAAAGGAGACAGAAGATCTCGGTCGGCGGCTCGCGCCGCTTTTGCGCCGGGGTGACTGTCTGACCTTCACCGGAGACCTGGGCGCCGGAAAGACGACGCTGATCCGAGCCCTCATTAGAGAGCTTGCCGGGGCTCCCATTGATGTGCCCAGCCCGACCTATGCCTTGGTGGAGGCTTACGAATTCGAAACTCCCATCTTTCACGTCGATCTCTACCGCTTGGAGAACCAAGCCGACGCGTGGGAGCTTGGCCTCGAGGATATGTTCGAGACAGGCATCACGCTGATCGAATGGCCAGACAGGGCAGAAGATCTCCTTCCTGCGGAGCGGCTTGGGCTAACCATCACCCATCGCGACCAGGGTCGAGAGGTGTCCTGGCAGCCGAGCGGCAAGGAGTGGACGGAACGCATGGCCCGTTGGGAGAGCGCATGACAGCATCAGCACCTCGCGCGATGAGCCGTGCAGAGGCTCGGGCGCGTTTTTTGGCATCAACGCCATGGGCTGAGGCCACGGTGGAGCCGCTGGGCTCTGATGCGTCCATTCGGCAATATTTCAGACTGATTGGCGGACCGCATCAGGCGCTTTTGATGGATGCACCAACCGCCGCGACCGTCCCGCCTTGCCCCCCGAACGCGACAGAAGAGGAGAGGCGCGCGCTTGGCTATGTTGCCATGGTGCGGGGGCCGGGGAACGCACTTCCGGCCTATCATGCAGCTTCCATCATTCTCGAGGAATGCGGGCTTCTGGTTCCTTCAATGGTGGAAATGGATGCTGAGCGAGGCTTCGGGATCGTCGAAGATCTTGGTGATGAGCGAGTTGCGCTCGCCTCTTTCACCGATGGTGTGGAAGAGCGCCTCTATAGCGCCGCCGCCGATGCTCTTGATGCCCTTCGGTCGTGCCCGGCTGAGCCCGGCCCTCGCCATGGCTGGGTGTTTCAGACCTACGATGCCTTTGCCCTCGAAACGGAGGCGGCGCTCCTGAGCGAAT
>CAWUIJ010000229.1:0-3537 GCA_963922235.1 uncultured Parvularcula sp.
GGCCCTCTCGATGGCGCGCAGGTGCTCGATCTCTGTGCCGGTTCGGGCGGAAAGACGCTCGCGCTTGCTGCGGGTATGGGAAATACCGGGCAAGTGCACGCCTATGATGCGATCCCGGAACGTCTCGCGCCCATCCACGAGCGCTTACGGCGCGCCGGTGCACGGAACGTTCAAGTCATCGGCGCCAATGAATCTGATCGGCTCGAAGCCCTTCGTGGCCGGATGGATCTTGTTTTTGTGGATGCGCCGTGCAGCGGGTCAGGGACCTGGCGACGGCATCCCGATACCAAATGGCGCCTGACTCCCGAGCACCTCACGGCAAGACAAGAGGAGCAAGATGCGATCCTGAAAGAGGCAGCCACCTTTGTGAAACCAGGCGGCATTCTTCAGTATGTCACGTGTTCCTACTTTGAAGCGGAAAACGAAGAGCGCGCCGAAGCATTCCTCAAGGATGTATCAGACTTTGATTGGGCGGACCCCTTGGGCGGTCTGGCTGAAGGCCGCTTTCGAGACCAGCTCCAGCCCCTCGCGACGGACAAGGCCTTACGTCTAGCACCGTGGTCCTCGAGCACAGATGCCTTTACCGTGATCAGATTCCAGCGAAAAACATGATAAAAAGAGGGGTTGGAACGCGCCGCAACAACCGCTAGCTAGTTCTAGCAGTTCGGGACTACGGTCACTCGAAGCGCTAATAAGGCGTTGTCTTTGACCACGAATGGCTGCTTCAACGAATTTAAAGCGCCCTTCATGCATGGTCCTTCCTGCTGCTTGTTCCGACAAGCAGCGTCTTGTCACGGCTAGGAGAGCCTTTTCCCCAACAGCGGAACATATGCTGGGCAGGGGATAACAACACACAGGAATATTTGAACGCTCATGGCGCAATACTCGAAACGCGGGCGCAATAACAATCGCCGCCGCCAAGGGGGAAACAACAACCCCAACAGGTCCATGGATAGCCAAGGACCAGAGGTCAAAATCCGCGGCACCGCGACCCAAATATACGATAAATATCAGGCACTCGCTCGTGACGCTGCCTCTTCGGGCGACCGCATTCGCGCCGAAAGCCTGATGCAGCACGCCGAGCACTATTACCGACTGATGAAGTCGATGCAGCCAGCAGAGAAGCCTGCTGACCAGCGCAAAGACAACAATGACGAGGCCCAAGGCCAGGCACAGGAGCAGCCCCAGGCCGCTGAAGTGACCACCGAAGCCAAATCCGACGAGCAACCGTCGATCGAAGATGCGGCTGTTGAAGTCGCACCAGCCGATCCGGGCGCTGAAGCGCCTGCCACTGATTCGGCTGACGAGACCCAAGACGAGCCACGTCCACGCCGCCGCCGCCGTCGGCGCAAGACCGGAGACGAGGGCGAAACCGCTGATGCAGCTGCAGATGCACCAACGCCTTCGGAAGCACCTTCTGAGCTTGAAGAAGCCGGCGCCAAGTAGGACGGTGCGCTCCAACAATTAGAGGAGCGCACTTATGGCTGATCTCAGCAACACCCTTTTTGACCTAACCGGAAAGAACGCCATCGTCACCGGTGCGAGCCGCGGCATTGGCGAGGCCATCGCCCAGCGATTCGCTCAGCATGGCGCCAACGTGATTGTCTCGAGCCGCGACCTCGAGGCCTGCCAAAAAGTCGCGGACGGGATCAACGAGGCGGAAGGTCGTAAGGCGGCTCACGCGATTGCTTGTAATATTTCCCATACGGAGCAGCTAGAAAATCTGGTTGCTAAGAGTGAGGAAACCATCGGCAAGACCGACATTCTCATCTGCAACGCTGCGGTAAATCCTTATTTTGGTCCGTCTAAGGATATTACAGACGAACAAATCGACAAGATCTTCAATTGCAATATCAAGTCAAACCACAAGCTCAGCCACCTGGTCGCTCCGAGCATGACAGAACGAGGCGGCGGGGCGATCGTCATCATCTCCTCGGTTTCCGCGTTCCTCGGAAGCTCAACGATCGGTATGTATGGCGTATCGAAAGCGGCTGACCTGCAGATCGCTCGCAACCTTGCAATGGAGTACGGTCCTTCGAATATCCGTATCAATTGTATCGCGCCAGGCGTGGTGAAAACCTATTTCGCTGAAGCGCTTTGGAAGGACCCGAAGATCGAAGCCCATGTGACAGGTCAGATCCCGCTCCGCCGTTTCGGCATGCCTGACGACATCGCTGGCGCCGCTGTGTTCCTCGCTTCCGATGCTGGCGCTTGGATGAACGGCCAGCATATCACCATCGATGGCGGCACAGTGATCAGTACGGGTTCTTTGTAATCAGAAACCGACCGCCATCGCACCGGCGATAAGATAAAGAAGGCTCGCAGCTCCTGCCGCCGCTAAGGCATAAGGGAGCTGCGTGCGGACATGATCAATGTGATCGCAACCCGCCGAAAGCGACGCGATCAGCGTGGTGTCCGAAATGGGTGAAGCGTGATCCCCGAAAACACCTCCGCCTAAGACAGCTGCAAGCATCAAGCTCGGCGGAATGTCTGCACCCAGCGCAAGTGGCATCGCGACGGGGATCAAAATCCCATAGGTGCCCCAGCTTGTTCCCACGGCGAACGACGTGCCCGCGGCGGCGAGAAAGATCAGCGCTGGAAAAGCGAAAGCACCCGGAAACGCCGTCGCCATACTCGCAATGAAATCGCCGGTTCCAAGCTCTCTCAGACTCTGACCGAGGGTCAGAGCCAGAAGGATCACCGTCGTTGCGGGGAGGAGATCGGCCACACCAGAGAAAGCAACATCGGTGGTTCGTCCGTTTTCGAACTGTTTATTGACTGCAAGCATCGCGAGGAGAACAGCCACAGCAAGAGCCACCGCGAGCAGGACAGAACGCGCACCATCTCCATCAAAAAGGTTGCCGCCACCCGTCCAGAGCATGAAACCGACCGTGCCAAGAACCAAGATCAGTGCCGGGATGATCATATACATCGTCTTTGTCGGCCGAATGTCGGCATCACTGATCTGTCCTTGGCTCGCAACGGTCTTCAAGGGTCCAAAGACGCGGCCCGTCCATGCCGTGAAAAAGACTAGGGCGAGGGTGGATAGGGCATAGAAGTTCAGCGGGATCGATCCGGCCACGACGCGCACCGCGCTGTCATCAACATAAGGGCTGACAAGCCCCAGCGCGTAGGCGCCCCAACCGTTCACCAAGATCAACACACTGATCGGAGCACAGGTGGAGTCGATAATATAGGCAAGACGCTCGCGGCTCAGCTCTAGCCGATCAAAAAGAGGCCGGCCGAGAATCCCCGACGTCAGAAGACTGATATTCGTCTCGATGAAAAGAAACACCCCCGCGAACGCCGTCGCCATCGTCGCGCGCCTCGGGGTGGAGGCAGCACCGCTCGAAATCAAACGATCCACCGTCGCCGCGATACCACCCGACTCGCGCATCAATCCGATCAGTGAGCCGACCATCAGACAAAAGAGAATGATCGCTGCACTGCCCGGCGAGGTGAGGACACCTATGACCCGATCGAGCGTTTGCGGAAAGGCGAGGAACACGTTCCCGCTCAAAATCAACGTCTCACTCA
>CAWUIJ010000230.1:0-3481 GCA_963922235.1 uncultured Parvularcula sp.
CTCATGCGCTCGACGCTTCCTGGCAGAAGCTCGATGCGCCGGTCCGTTGTGGTGACGGCGAAGTTCACCTCTTCACGTGTTGTGCTGCTTTCAGACTGCTCATCCGCGCCTTGTGCTTCTCCGTCGGGAAGGTCAGACGCTACGGTGACGGCTCGGTTCGAGCCGCGCTCGCTTGATTGATCAGCTTCCGTCATGCGCGACATCACCACTTGTGACGCAGGATCAACGGCGCGCTCTGCAATCTCTTCCCGGCGCCGGCCGAGCTCCATGGAGACGTTCACCCGGGCATTTCCCATCCCGACACGCGCTTCGACCAGGCGCAGAATGTCAGCCTCGAGCGCTTGGGCGCGAGCATTTTCATCAATGCTCGGTGCACCCATCGCGTTGCTCTCAGCTGTGAGCAGACCGCGTGCGGTGTCGATCACAGCGACGTCTTCGGAGTGAAGATTGGGGACAGCCAAGGCGGTGAGAAATCGGACTGCTTTCACCTGCGAGGCATCAAGGCCCGCAGGCGCTGTTACAGTGACCGAGGCCGTGCGTTTTTCATCCGATCGCACAAAGGCCGTACGCTGGCCTGTGCCGATATGGACGCGAGCGGCGCGGATTCCCGGAATGGTCATCAGGGTGCGGGAGAGCTCCCCTTCTTTGGCTCGCCAATAGGTGACGGAGAACATCTCGGAGGTCGTCGAGAAACCATCAAGCCGATCGAGAAGTTCGTACCCTTCCGTGCTCGGGGTCGGCAGGCTTTGGCCTGCCAAGACCATCCGCAATTGATCACGGCTGCTCTGAGGGACGTAAATGCTGTTGCCGCGCACCTCGAAGATGACCCCCTCTTGATCAAGGGCGGTGACCACCTCGCCTGCGGCTGTCGAATCCAGGCCTGCGTAAAGAAGGGCCATACGCGGTGTCGTCGCCATGCGGATCATTGTGACCATGATCAGTGCGACCACCGCGATGCCGATCACACCGGTGATCTGCTGACGCACACTCAAAGCCTGCAGCAATTCTAGGTAACGCTTCATACCCTCATTTCCTCAACCACAGGTGGTTATTGAGAAGGAAGGCTTAACAGAGTGTTTACTTATGGTTGAGATACCTCACCCATGGGATACCAGAGGTGGTTATGGCCGAGGTCGATGACGAAGTACAAACTGAGGAAGCCACAAGCTCTGGCGGCGGTCTCAAACTCATTCTAGCAGGAGTTGGTGCTGCGGCCCTTCTCGGCGGCGGCGCTGCAGGTTGGTTCACCGGCGTGATCCCAGGCCTTCTGGGCATGGATGCAGAGGCGGCTGAGATGGCCGATGCTAAGGATGAATCCAAATCGCAAAAGGGCAAAAAGGCCGAGGACGAAGTGGTTACCAGCATCGTTAGGCTGGAGCCGATCATTATTTCTCTCCCGGCCCCCAATCAGATCCGGCGCAAGCTGCCACGGCTGAACGTGGCCATTGCGCTTGAGGTCACCGATGTGGAGTACACCGAGGAAAAACGGCCCCAGCTCCGCAATGACCTGATTTCGACAATCAGGCTTATCGATGCTCAGACCCTGAACTCTCCAGATGGTCTCGATGTGTTGCGTTCCACGATCCAAGAATCAGCAGGAGAGGTGCTTGGCCCCACTCTCCAACAAGTTCTGATCACTGAGTTCATTCTGCTTTGAGGCGCTGATGTTGCAATCCCTTCCCCTCTACGCCGACGCCCTTTTGTTCATGACGTCGCTTGGTGCATTGCTTTACTGTGCACAGCTCCAGGCAAGGCTCAAAGGTCTGCAGCGCCTCGATAAGGGCGTAGCAAAATCGATCCAAGAGCTGGGTAAGGCGACGGCCCAGTCGATGCAGGCGTCCGATGACATCCGTGAGCAGATCAAAGCCGCAATTGAAGAGCTTGACGAACGCCACGGCCTTTTGAAATCACGCCGACAGGAGGTGGAAGACCTTCTTGATACGGTGGATGGTCAGATCGGCCTTCAGGTGAAGAAATGCCATGAAGCCAGGCAGTTGACCGAGCGCGCGCTGACGCCGTTGGTCTATAAGGCTGAAGTCGAGATCCAAGCGCTGACGCGGGCGCTCGAGGTTTCCAGCCGCTTGGCAGGCATCCAATCCAATCTGCAGATCGATGAGGACGTGGCTGACGCAGCGGCTCAAATGGCCAGCACGCCTGAAAAGGAGCGCAACCTCAATCCATTCCTGAGGGCGGTCGGTGAATAGCCAGCAATCGCCCGTCCTCCGGCTGCTGATTGGCGGCTTTGCGATCGGTGCTCTTGGACACATCCAGGGGCCGGTTGCCATGGCGTCCGAGCTTCTTGCTGGCGGGCCAGGTGTGACGCGGGCACCAGCAGATTCTGTGCGGCCATCAGTGCATGAGGCGGAGACGGTTGATCACGGTCAAAGCGATCGCGATAAAGGTCCCGTCGCTGCGACTCCTGCACCCGAGGAGGCTCAATCAACACTTGAGCCCGCATCGATTGATTTGGGCTCGGAGCAGTCGATCAATCACTTGAGAAAACTGGTGGCGGCGATGGAGCCTGACCAGGCGGCGTCTATCCTCGAAGCCATTCCCGTCGAAGACGCGGCCCGCGTGGTCACGGGCCTGCCGGTGAGCACAGCCGTGGCGATGCTCTCCTCCATGTCCGCGGAGGGTTCTGCCGAGCTCACAGCTGAGCTCGCGAGAACCCCGGGTTAGGACCTTAGCCTTGAAGCGCGGCTTCGCCGTCGAGAATGGCGCTGGCTGCGTGCAGAACAGAGGCGATCCGGACCGAGGCCTGGATTTGCTCCGTGGTCACACCAGCTTTCCGAACAATCGCTTCGTGGGCATCGACGCACATGAAGCAGCCATTGATCGATGACACGGCGAGCGACCAAAGCTCGAAATCTGTTTTATCGACGCCGGGATTGCCGATCACTGTCATCCGCAGCTTGGCGGGCAGCGTTTTGTAGACATCGTTCCCAGCCTCGTGGCCGAAGCGGTAGTAGATATTGTTCATGGCCATGATGCCGGCAGCAGCCTTTGCGGCTGTCACGGCTTCAGGTGAGAGCTTGGTTTCGGCTTCCGCTGCGATCGCGCGGATCACCTCAGGGTTACGTCCGGCCAGAGCGCAGGACAAAAACGTACCCCACTTCTTCTGGTCATCGAGCGTGTCCTCGCCAGCGAGGGTGCCGAGGTTGAGTTTGATGTCTTTGGCAAAGTCTGGGAGCTGCGCGCGGAGGGCATCGAGCGACATAACCGTCTCCTTCGGTGGTCTTGTGGAAAAAAGGCGGCGCACGGCCTGTCCGTTGGCAGGGGGAGGAGGACAGGGCGCGCGCCGCACCGGAGTCGGCTCGCTGCAGGGAAGGGCAGGCGCGAACCGATGAAAGCGTTAGAGCGTGTCACCACCCAGAGGGCGGTTGCAGGGACACAGCTCATCCGTCTGTAATGCATCAAGAACACGCAAGGTGTCTTGTGGGTTCCGCCCCACATTCAGGTTATTCACGTAAACGTGTTGGAT
>CAWUIJ010000231.1:0-3468 GCA_963922235.1 uncultured Parvularcula sp.
GCTTCGCTCTTAAGAGCCTTCAACACATCAAAGGGGCTCGATTCTTGACCAGCACCCGGATCATTCGGCGCTTCGGCGCCTTCCTTACGGGGGTGCGGTGTCATGGCAAGAACGAGTTGCTCAAGAAGCACGTCGCCAAAATCGAGCTCTTCACCCTCAAGGGGTTCAGGAGCATCCAGGTCACCTTCGAGATCATCGTCGAATCCGTCGACGATATCCGTTGTATAATCCGTTGAGAAATCTTCCGCGATGGTCTCTGACATCGGCTCGAGACTGACCACGCATGTCCGCTCGAGCTCAGCATCGATCGTTCCATCAATGTGAATGAGAGCACCGTGCCGGACAGCTTTGAGCTCACCTGAAAGCGTCTTGATGGCCGGAATGTCCAGGCGCTTGGCAACAGCGGCGCGGTCGTCTTCAGCCACCGTGATGGTGCGTTCGGTTGGTTCTTCCGAAAGCTGATCAATAGGCACCATCACTGAGAGGGTTTCGAGGGGTTCAGGCATGTTCGTCATTGCACAATCATCCTGGTCAAGATGGCTCCGGGAACTGCACCCGGGCAGCCATGATCTCTGCTGCATTTTGCGAGGCCAAGGCGACGTCCGCTTCACGCATGTAGCGGGCAAGCGCCGCGCCGCGACTCGCATCGTCATCATTATAGACGTTGCGCGCCATCGCGTCTTCGAGATTGCCTTCTCCGTCGAGGCCTTGCTCGTAGGCTTTCGCTCTTCCGTAGAAAGCTTCGGCATAGGCCCGAACCTTCGAGCCGATCTTCATGTCGCCGACGCCCATCTCCCGTAAGGAGTCATCAATGTCGCGGAACATGACGTCGAAGACGAGTTGCGCGAAAGCAACCGCCTGCTCACCCTCCCCGCGGAGACGACGCATCAAAAGGATCGCGTGGATGCTGAGGAGGTCATAGCGCCCCTCCGGCGTGTCTGGGACACGCAAGTCCAAATAGAACACCTCACGGCGCGAGGCTTCCGCGATTTGAACGTAGAGCGCGTGGGCACGTCGCCTCTCCGCATCGCTGCCGGTGAGCTTGGCCATGATTTCTTTAAGTCGTTCGTACATGAAGGCCTCTTCTGAGCTCGCTCCGATAGCTCGCCTGACAACAGAGTTCAAAGCGTCAGGCGGGCGCGGCGCGATCTTTGCGAGCGTGTGTTGATGGACGTCTTCTCACCCGCTGGGGCGTTGACGATCCGCGCCTCACAAGCGATGGACATGGTGATGAAACAAATCTTTCTTTTCAGCGCCCTCGCGGCCCTTTTGCTCTCAGGCTGCGTCTCGACCCGCGCCAACCACGGCTATGTCGTGGAGCTGGGCGAGAGCGGCCTTGAAGCGATCCCTGGCGTGGACACCAAGGAGTCGGTGCTCGCCCGCTATGGTGAGCCTTCCGTGCGGCCGCCACTGAACGATGACGTCTGGTATTATATCAGCCAGAGAACCAACGCCCGCGCGTTCTTCTTGACCGAGGTCTATAACCGCACCGTGGTGGCCTTCGCTTTTGACGAAGAAGGCCATGTCGAAGTGGTCGAAACGTTGACACTGGAAGACGGCCAAGAGATCGACATCGTTGCGCGGAAGACAGCCACCCGCGGGCGTGAAGCCACGCTGTTTGAACAGATCTTTGGCGGGGTCGGGGTCGGAACCCCCGTACCAGGCGGACAGGCCGGCCCTGGCGGTCCGGGAGGCCCCTAAACGACAAAGGCCGGCGAGGGAGCCGGCCTTTCTTTTGGGATGAAGCGCCTCGCTTAGAGGGACGAGCCGCCTTGGCGTTTGGCTTCCCATGCGCGCTGGAAGGCATCAAACTCTTCCCGGTCACGCGCCATCCGCAGCTCTTTCATGTGCTCATCAAAAGCTTTCTTGGCTTCATCGAGCTTGCGGCGCTCTTCTTCCAACCGATCGATCTCGGCATCACGCCAAGCGTCAAACGCTGCGTTGCCTGACGTCCCTGGCTTGCGCGTCCGGTTCGATGACCATGTGCAGCCCTTCGAAGCGCGGCGAACGCTGGACTTGGCTTGACCCCAATTGGAAAAATCGAGGCCCATTTCCCGGCCATACATCATGTAGGCGATGGCGAGCAGGCCGAGAGGCCAAAGACCAACGATAAAGAAGAGGATCATCAGCGCGACATTTACGGGTGTCCACGCAGGTCTCAGTTGATCTTGGAACGTCTTTTCGTCGAACATCTTATCAGTGCTTTGGGCTTGCTCTGCCACGCGGGACCTCCTGTCTCTGGTGAGGCGACTGTCGCCTCCGTCAGAGCAAGACATGGTGATGGGCGTGGCCCCCAGCAAGGAACAAAATATCGTTTTTCGGCAAAAACCGCTAAGCTGAGACCGCATATCGACGGTGCGCTTCGTCGATAAAGGCCCCGGATAACTGCATAAATCCGTGATCCACGAAGGCCGTGGCCGCCGCCTGCATAATTGAGCTCCTAAAGGCAAAATCGAGCCGAAAATCGACCATGCAGCCCTCGTCCGTCTCCTCAAAGACCCAGTGGTTGGAGAGGTCCTTGAGCGGACCTTTGACATAATTCACATCGATCGTAAGCTTGTCAGGGTCCGCTTTCACCGCGGAACGAAAGACCTCGCGGAAGACAGAATACTTCACGACCATATCAGCCGTGATCAGACGATGCCCTAAACGCTCCTCATCTTTCCTAACACGGAGCGCCTCAACCCAAGGAATGAAGCGCGGATAATCGTCCACGTCGAGAACCAGATCGAACATGTCCCGCGGCTTAAACGGCACCGCAATACGCTCGTGATGGGCGGTCACTCAGTTCCCCCGATCAGTTGAGCGATCAAAGGATCACTAGGGAGACCTTTTCTCTTGGCGTGCGACTCGTATGCCCGCGGAAGAAATCGCTCCATCAAAAACTGCAATGCAACATCGATTACCGCAGGTATCTGTGCCCGACGGTTTTGATTCATAATGGCGTTTGATGTGTTGCTCGGATGGTCCTCGTTCCGATCAAGACGTACACTGAAATCGTCGGCTGGCAGTTCGCTCAAGACATTGCTTTTGAGATCGCCATACGAGAACGCAAGCCAGTGCGTATCAGTAGGCAGCTCCAATTGCGATCGACTGGACAGTTCGGCCTCGTGATAAAAATCGTCGGAACCCACCACCTCGAGCGTCTTCGATACGAAAAACGAGTGGTCGTCCCAAGCCTCGATCGTCAGCTTACGCACGCGCCTTCGCCTCGCGGGCCGCTTTCAACTTGGCGAAGTCTTCGCCTGCGTGGTGGCTGGAGCGGGTCAGTGGGCTGGCTGAGACCATGAGGAAGCCCTTGGACCGGGCGATGGTCTCATAGCGCTTGAACTCTTCGGGGGTGACGAACCGGTCCACCGGCGCGTGTTTGCGCGTGGGCTGAAGATATTGGCCGATGGTGAGAAAATCGATGCCGGCCGAGCGCATGTCATCCATGACCTGCATGACCTCTTCGGTGCTCTCGCCAAG
>CAWUIJ010000232.1:0-3389 GCA_963922235.1 uncultured Parvularcula sp.
AACTGATTTGTAATCAGTAGGTCCGCGGTTCGAGTCCGTGTGGGGGCACCATTTCTTCCGACTGGGTCGACTGGCATTCTTTAGACCAGCGAGCCGATGGCGGGATCTCCCGCTACAGCCGAATCGCTCCGCCGTGCACGTTGTTTTCCGGAAGGACGCGGCGATTTTTCTTGGGCGAGGAATAGTCAATCGGAGTCCTATTCGGCCAGGTCCTCGTCGCCGCCCTCATCGTCCCGACGTTGCTGACGCTCTTGCTCGAGCCGCTCCTCGCGCAGGCGCCTTTCGACTTCGAGATCATATTCCCGATACTGTAGGACTTCGTCCGCGGGAAATACGGGGAGGTCTTCCTCGTTGTCGCGAGCGTCATATCTCAGCGCCAAGACGATATAGTCGATCTCTCGGAAATCGACTGCCTGGGCATGGCCAAGGCTTCGGCGAAACTCTGCAATCGCGGCGCGCGAAAGCGGGCCCCATAGACCATCGATCCGGCCTTTATAGAAGCCTTCAAGCTTGAGAAAGTACTGCATACGCTGGATGCGCTCTGGGCCGCTTGTGGCGCGATATTCGAGCCACTTTTCATACGCTTCCTCACGAACGTCCTTCGGTGTCCCCATGCATCGGGCCAAATCCACGCTGTAGGCCTCAGCAATGATCGAAAGGGCGGCGAACTCGAAAGCGATTCTCTGCCCACGGTGCAAGCCATTGTCTGCGACGCGAACGGCTGTCCCCGCAAAGCCAATGCCAGCGTCTGTATCGGCAACAAAGACATCGGCCTCGCCGCTACGTCTTTCCACCAGAACGGTCGCTGATGCCGCCCCGGACACCATTCCCTGATTGTTGACCGAATAGGCGAGGTCGACGGTCACGGCGTCATAGGATTTGTCATTGCCTATGCGGATATCGACCACCCCAAGCCCCGCAGCGATTTTCGCCGCTTGGGCCCCAGCCACACGGTTGTCCTCTGTCGTGCCGCCGCTCAACCTGACCAGATACTGATCAGGTTGCGGTTGAATCTCCAGGCTCCGGCTGCGTTGGTAAGGGTCGTAGACAACACTGATACGCGGCCCCAGATCCTCGGTTAACTGATAGAACCAAAACGTGGCGCCATCGGAGAACCGTGACGGCTGCAGCGTGCCAAACGGAATCGTTCGGTCACGCACGTCCTCAAGATGGAAAAGGAGCTTGGGCTTGAGGCCTGCATACTCGATCAAGCCCGCCACACAGAGCGCCATAGGGCCGGTCGCTGTCCGTGTTGGGTTGATTTGCCGCCCGTCGGCATTCAGGCGATCATAGGTATTGTCGATTGTCGCGATTGTCGATTCAGGAACTTGCTGGCAGGCGACAGCAAACAAGCTCGCCAAAGCAAGCCCCGCTCCCCGACACCATGGAGCAACATATTTCCCAAATGCACAAACCATAAGACGTGTTATAACGTCTCAGCACGATATGATGACGTTTGTGTCAACAAGGACCGTGGTCACCTCAATGCGTGTGGCCGCAAAGCCCTGATTTTCGATCACTGGACCAATCACCACTGAGTTGGGGCACGTATTGAACTCAAACTGCTCGTTCTCGATCAAGATCTGCTGCTCAAACGGAGCACGGGGATCATCGACTGCAAGTTCCGGAGTGTTCGGAAACACCCGAAAGCCAGCCAACAAGGTTGATGACCGTGGGCGAGGACGATCATTCGCAGAGCACTCTGCCACCATTGGAACAACCGTCGCTGAAAATACGCCCAACAAAACAATCAGTTTTTTCATCAGCACCCCTCTCATTGAAAGGGAAGCCTGAACACGTGGCTCAAGCTTCCCATCCATGCTGAGATTAACGACCCAACAAGCCGCCGCCTGACGTGAAGTCAGAAACGCCGCCGAAGAGAACAACTGACGTACCGCTACCAGTCACGGAGCTAGAAACAGTAGCGCCTTCCACAATGGTCGTGACTGTTGCGCTGCCACCAAGATCGATGACACCGCCGTCACGAGCGTGAATACCACCGAAGATCACTTCAGATGTACCTGAACCGAGAACTTCCGAAGTCACGGTTGATTCGCCTGTGACGCTCGTCGTAACGAGAGTGTCGCCAAAGACCATGATTTCAGCCGAAGCAACGCTTGCGAGTGCAACAGCAGAAGCAGCAGAAGCAACGAGAATAGAGATCGTTTTCATTTTAGTTTCCTCTTTATTTTGTCTGTATTTCTATACAGCCTTAAGGGACATAGCCAACAAGGCAAATAACTTCTCGCCAGAACAGATCTGCCCATTCTGTTGAAGTATTCGAGAAGGTTACCTGCCCTCCACATATAACGACAAACTGACCCCCTGCGTCAAGAAGTTCTTGAAATTTAGGCCAAAATTCCATAACCCCCTGTTATCGAATGATTTTTTTATACTGGTTAACAGGTGAATCCGGCCCTTCGAGAATTTTTTTTCATCGCCCGCGCATTTTTTACTGTAACTGCTGGTTTGAATATTGCAGTGCAAAAAATTTTTTCGATATCTCGTAAGCTTTGTTAGGTATATTCGAGCAACAATTGTTGCAGGAGCGAAGAAAATTCGACTCAATCTTGATGCAACGAACCAAATGCGTTTGCCAAAGAGAGCATCAACGGACGTGACAGGGCGCCTGAAGTCATACGCACCCCCACGCATCGGATGACGGAAGACCACGCGAACGGACGAGCAGGCCATGAGAGAGAACTGCGAACGCTCAGGTGAGCCTGCCATAGAGATCCCCGGTGGGCGCGCAAGGAACGCTGCAGAGCCCAAGGCTGAACACGCCGGTGATCTTGCAAAGAAGATGCCTTCTGGTGGATCTGACACCCAACAAATGAGCCATTAGGAAGGCAAATTGACTTTGCCTGAACCTACTCTTCGAGGACCATATCAATGATGATTCTGGCAGCATCCAGGTCACTGGCGTCACCATCCAGCGAAGGAACGAGATACTCTCGGATCAATCCATCGCCAACTGCGGTGGCGGCAACCTGGAAAACGATCGCCTTTGCATGTTTCTCGGCCCTGTCAGTGTCCATGACGTTTTCAAGCTCGGTGACGACCAACTTTTGCATCACTTTGATCGGTTCAGAGACGTAGACCATCTGATCAACATGGCTTGATAACGACATCCAACTGATGAGCCTCGCATAGCGCCGTTGGGACAAAATCGAGTAGATGTCGCGCAAGGCCTTCGTGATGCGCGTTTCGCGATCTGTTTCGAGCGAGATCGTCAGTGCGCCGGCAAGCTCCTGGGCCAAAAAGGCGAACATCCGATCGACCAATGCTTTCTTGATTTCGAGCACGCCGCCAAAATGATGATGGATGTTCGATTGTGAGATGCCCGCTTCCGCAGCGATCCTTTGGAATTTCAGATCGGCTGGACCCGA
>CAWUIJ010000233.1:0-3384 GCA_963922235.1 uncultured Parvularcula sp.
GAGCCTGGGCCAATGGCCACGGCGGACACGTTGACGACGCTCGGCAGCACATTCTCTGCGAGATCAGCGAAACTGTCAGGAACAAGGGCGCGTGCCGGCGCGACGACGAGCGCCACCACAGCCACCAGGCGCAGCACAAATCCAAATTGGCGGGTCATGACACCTCCCCTTTGCCCTTCGAAGTTAACAACAGAATGGGCCGTCGCAAAAGCCGCATGGCCACCGAACTTGTCCTTCTTGCACGAAAAGCTTAGTTTTCCCCCATCAATGAGCTTTCGGGGCGGGGTGAAAGTCCCCACCGGCGGTGATCAGACAGGGGTTTCCTTGAGCTGTAAGCCCGCGAGCCGAAGCGGTCCTTAGGGGCCGAAGACGCAGGAACCGGTGAGATTCCGGTGCCGACGGTGATAGTCCGGATGGTAGAAGGCTCGGCCAAGAACGAGGCACCCTTCGGGGCGCCTCGACGACGCGTATCCGCACGCCCTTTTGAGGCGTTCGATCGCGCGTCCACTTGGTCATGCGCCCCTTTCAGAGCTCGACGAGATGAGAGGAGGCGCGTCTGTCCGACGCCCAATATATGCGCCGCGCCATTGCGCTGGCTCGCCGAGCGGAGGGGTTCACCCACCCCAACCCGCTGGTGGGCTGCGTTCTGGTGAAAGATGGCCGCGTGGTGGGCGAAGGCTGGCATCACGCGCCGGGGCTTCCCCATGCTGAGGTCGAGGCCATCCGCGACGCCGGAGATGAGGCGCGCGGCGCGACAGCTTACGTGACGCTCGAGCCGTGCAATCATTTCGGTAAGACGCCGCCCTGCTCCCAAGGCCTGATGAAGGCCGGTGTCGCTGAGGTCGTCTTTGGCATTCGCGACCTCAACAAAGAGGCCGAAGGCGGCGCAGAGACGTTGCGCAAAGCCGGCATCCCGGCGCGGCTGTTCTCCGGTGATCGCGAGATCACCTCCGCCTGCGCCGACCTGATCCGGCCTTGGGTGCATAGCCTGTCCTGCTGGCGCCCGTGGGTGACGGCGAAGCTTGCGATGACCCTGGATGGCGCGACGGCGACGACCACTGGCGAGTCCAAGTGGATCACAGGGCCGGCTGCGCGCGCGCGAGGCCACGACCTCCGCCAACGGACCGATGCGATCTTGGTCGGTGTGGAGACGATCCTGGCTGACAATCCTGGGCTTGATGCGCGCCCAGAGGGCCGTGAACCAGCGCCAGGGATGAAGGTGATCCTCGACAGCGCACTGCGAACGCCCCCCTCATCCAAAGTCGTCTCGACCCCCGGGTCGGTTTTGGTGATCGGCCACGAGAACGCGCCGAGCGAGCGCGCATCGGCCTTGGAAAGTGCTGGCGCCGAGGTGGCGCTGCTCCCTGGCGAGGGTGACCGGCCCGATATCAAAGACGCGCTGCGCCTTTTGAAAGACAAAGCGATCATTGATCTGATGATCGAAGGCGGCGGGACGATCCTTGGCGCAGCCTTCGATGCCGGCGTGGTCGATGAGGTTTGGGCCTTTGTCGCCCCGATGATAATGGGCGGCGGCCGCCGCGCCATCGGCGGCGCAGGCCCCGAGGCGTTGAAAGACGCCCTATCGCTTTCCCACATCACCACAGAACAACTGGGTCCGGATCTTTTGATCCGAGGCCTTTCGAAGAGGAGTGCCTGATATGTTCACAGGACTGATCGAAGAGATGGGTCAGGTGGTCGCGCTCGACGACCATGCCGACGGCGTCGACCTGACCGTCACAGGACCCATCACAACGGAAGACGCCAAGCTGGGCGATTCCATTGCCGTCCAAGGTGTATGCCTGACCGTGACCAAACTGGACGGTGACAAAGCGACTTTCGGTCTGGCGCCTGAAACCCTGCGCCGGACAAGCCTCGGCGCACTTCGGGAGGGATCCGGCGTCAATCTTGAGCGCGCCTGCCTGCCAACAACCCGGCTTGGCGGTCACTATGTCCAAGGACATGTCGACGGCACAGGCACCCTCGCCTCGATCCGCGAGGATGGCGATGCCCTCTGGGTGACCATTGATGCGCCTAAGGAGCTTCTGACTTACATCGTCGAGAAAGCTTATGTCGCCATTGATGGCACCAGCCTGACCGTCACCGAAGTGACGGATACGTCTTTTTCCGTGATGCTCGTGCGGCACACCCAGCCGCTCATCACCCTACCCACAAAAGAGCCGGGCGATCCGGTCAATCTGGAGGTCGATATCATGGCCAAGTTTGCAGAAAAAATCATCAAGGAGCGTTTGTCATGAGCGGTTTCGTCAGTGTTGAGAAAGCCGCAGAAGCGCTGCGGCAGGGCAAGTTCGTCATCATCGCCGATGACGAGGGCCGTGAGAATGAAGGCGATCTCGTGATCGCAGCGGAGTTCGCCGACGCGGCGGCCATCAATTTCTGCGCCATGCATGGCCGCGGGCTGATCTGCTGCGCGCTGGAACACACCATCATCGAACACTTCGGCCTCAAGATGATGGTCCCGCAAGAGCAAAACAAATCAGGCTTCGGCACGGGCTTCACCGTCTCCGTCGAGGCGCGCGAAGGCGTGACGACCGGTATCTCTGCCGCGGACCGTGCACGCACCGTTGAGGTGCTGATCAACCCGGAGAGCAAGCCCGAAGATGTCGTCTCCCCTGGTCACATGTTCCCGTTGCGCGCCCATCCTGGCGGCGTGATTGCCCGGGGCGGCCAGACCGAGGCGTCCGTCGAGCTTGCCAAACTCGCAGGGCTCCGCCCCGGCGCAGTGATCTGTGAAGTGATGAACGATGATGGCACCATGGCCCGTCGGCCTGAGCTTGAGGCCTTCTCTGCCAAGCACGACATCCCCATCACCACGACAGAGGCGCTGCGCCAGCATATCGCTGCGCTCAACGCACAGGTTGCGGAGTAAACCATGAAACGCATCGAAGGATCAGTGGACGGCAAAGGCCTCCGCATTTGTGTCATCGACACCAGTTGGAACGAGTTCATTGTCGGTCGCCTGACAGAAGGTGCGCTGAGCACCCTGCGCAGGCACGGCGTCACGGACGATGACATCACCCATGTGACGGTGGCGGGCGCTTTTGAAGTGCCCCTCGCCGCGCAAACCGCCGCTCAAACCGGCCGCTATGACGCGGTCGTGGCGCTCGGCTGTGTCATCCGCGGAGCGACCGCGCATTTCGACTTTGTGGCTGGTGAAGCGGCCAAAGGCATTGCCAAGGTGAGCCTCGATACAGGCATACCCGTCGTTTTCGGAATCCTCACCACCGAGACCATCGAACAAGCTGTTGAACGTGCAGGGACGAAGCTCGGCAACAAGGGCGCGGAGAGCGCCTCGGTTGCTGTCGAAACAGCCCGCACCCTGCAAGCGATCAAGGAGGCGTCATGACCCTCAACCGACCCAGCCGC
>CAWUIJ010000234.1:0-3367 GCA_963922235.1 uncultured Parvularcula sp.
GGCTCTTCGGCGGTGTCGTCTTCTGCAACGACAGGTTCTTCAATGGCAGGCTCGGCGGCGGCGGCCTCTTCAGCTGTTTCGACAGCGGCGGGTGCTTCAGATTCCTCCGCTACAGGAGCAACGGGCGTCACAGGCGGTGCGATGGGGCCTTCAGCCGTGCGCGGCGTGGGGAACAAGATTGTGCTCTCTTCAGCCTCAGAAATCACAATGCCGTCCTCGTCAATCAAGGCGCTGTCTTGATTGCCACTCACAATAAGCACAGTGCTGACGACCACAGCGGCCAAGACAGCGACGGCATAAAACGGAAGATTGGATCCGCTTTTCTCTTCTTCAGCTGTTTCTTCCGTAGGCGTGTCGCTGGCGAGGGCTTCCTCTTCGGCAGGGGCGGGATCGTCAACCAGCTCGGCTTGATCCTCGACGATTTCGGCGTCGACGGTGGTGTGGTCGTCGTCCGATGCTTTGGTCTCGATTTCGTCGTTTTGCTTGTCGTTGTCAGTCATCACACCCGGACCCTTTAGAGACATTATTCCCGCGCGCGCATGTTGCTGCGCACCCTCCGCTTATGTGCCGTCGGAAGAAACGGAGTCAACGAACTGAGTGATGTTCCCGGGCTCAGTTTGTCGAACAGATCGGTAAGGTAGCGATGACCGCGCGGTGTCAGCGATCCTGGGCCCAAAGCACCACGCGGTTGTGGCGGGAATGAGCCCTGTGAGGCCTGCCTCTGCGACCAATTGGGCAAAGATGTCGGCGGCGCGGACGGAGAGCAGCGTGATGGTTTTGGGGCCGTCACTTTTCAGGAAGGTCTCAGCTTCTTCCGGGAGTTCGGAGAGCGCCTCGGCTCGGTAGGTCACTCGACGATGATAGTGCGTGGCTCTTTCGGCAAAAAAGGGCGCAAGATCCCGCGCAACATGTTCGCCGCTGAGGTGCAGAACCGAAGATTGAGCGGGGATCAGTGCTGCCAGGCCCGCATCGGCTTCTCCCTTGCCCACGCCTGCGATGTTGAGACCATGAGCGCGGGCGGCATCGGCAGTCGCTTCGCCCACCACATAGGTGGGTAGGGGTGTGCACGTCTCGGGGACGAATTGCGCAGCGCGGGGGGAGGTGAGGAGCAGGGCATCGGCCTCAGGAAGAAGCCCAAGCTCGACCCCCTTGATCGCGAAAAGAGGCGCCACGGTGACGAGGCAACCAGCTTGGCGGAGAAGGTCAGCCAACTCAGCCGCCTCCGGTTGCGGCCGCGTGACAAGGACATGAGGCTTCTCAGGCGCCACGGAGGTCCTGCCGCAGGTCGAGGCTTGCAGCGCTCAAGATCGCATCGGCGAACCCGCCGCCGCGCTCAGCTGCTGCTTGCACGTCCGGCGATTCGAAGCGTTCGTCACAAGCCTCTTTATGCTGACCATCAAGGCTGAGGATCTCTGCTTGGAAGTGGAGGCTCGTGCCGTCAGCTGTCGCAAGCCCCGCCATCGGCGTCCGGCACGAGCCATCAAGGCGGGCGAGAAAGGCCCGCTCCACGGCCGATGCGAAGGCCGTCTTAGTGCAGGTGATGGCGCTGCACATCGCCAGTGCATCATCATCGTCTGTACGCGCCTGAACGCAAAGAACCCCTTGCCCTAAGGCTGGGAGCATCACCGAAGGATCGAGCGCCTGCCTACGTACATCGTCGCGACCCAAGCGGCGCAGGCCTGCTTCCGCGAGAAATGTGCCGTCTGCCACGCCCTTCGAAAGTTTTTCGAGCCTGGTTTGGACATTGCCGCGGAAGGGGACGATCTCAAGGTCGGGGCGAAGACGCTTCAGTTGAGCTGCGCGGCGTACGGAGCTTGTTCCTACCGTCCCGCCTTGCGCAAGCTCCTCAAGTGACGTTCCGTCCAATGTGACAAACGCATCGCGCGGGTCTTCCCTCGGCGGCACAGCGGCCAGCGTGAGGCCATGCGGCATCAACGCGGGCATGTCCTTCATCGAGTGAACAGCGATATCGGCTTCCCTGGTGAGGAGTGCGGCTTCCACCTCTTTGACGAAGAGGCCCTTGCCCCCCGCATCGGCCAGCGTGTCTTGAAGGTTCTTATCGCCGCTCGTGACGTAGGTTTTGAGTGGAAAGCGCGTTTCCCACTGGTCTTTAGGGATGCCTGCGGCGGAGCCGAGCAGCGCCCTCACGTGAACGGCTTGGGCGACGGCTAAGGGCGACTGGCGGCTCGCGATGACGATGGGTTTGTGCATACTTCGCGCGGTGCTAGGCGCCTCGCCATGGTCCAGCAAGGGCAGAGCCCCCGCCTTATTCTCGGCATCGAAAGCAGTTGCGATGACACAGCCGCCGCAGTCTTGCGGATCGGCGATAGTGTCGATGTGCTTGCATCCATCGTGCGCGGGCAAGATGCGGCTCATGCGCCCTATGGCGGCGTGGTGCCTGAGATTGCTGCGCGCGCGCATGCTGATGTGATCGACAAAGTGACAAGCGATGCGATCAGCGAGGCTGGCATTTCGCTGTCGAACATCGATCTCATCGCAGCTACGGCAGGACCAGGCTTGATCGGCGGGGTCATGGCAGGCTTCACGTTCGCCAAGGGATTGAGCCTTGCCACTGGTGCGCCGCTCGTGCCGGTGAACCACCTCGAAGGCCACGCGCTCTCCGCGGGTCTCGAAGCGACGATCGAAGGGGAGGCGCTGCTTCTTTTGGTGAGCGGTGGTCACAGCCAGCTTTTGCTTGTGAATGGACCCGGTGAGGCCAAGCGGCTCGGAACCACCATCGACGATGCTGCGGGTGAGGCGTTTGATAAGACGGCCAAGCTTCTCGGTCTTGGAACGCCAGGTGGTCCAGCTATTGAACGCCTGGCGGCAGGCGGCGATAGCGAGCGGTTTTCCATGCCGCGTCCGCTTTTGGGTCGAGACGGCTTCGATTTCAGCTTTTCAGGTCTCAAGACCGCAGTGCGCCAAGCGGCTGAGGCGGCGGCCCCTCTTGCGGAGCAGGATCGTGCTGACCTTTGCGCCTCCTTCCAAAAGGCCGCGATCAATCACCTCGCAAGCCGCACAGAAGCGGCGCTTGCGAGCACAGGCGCCAAGACGTTGATCGCCGCGGGCGGGGTCGCATCGAACCAAATGCTGCGGGGCCGATTGGAGCAAACGGCGGCTGAGAATGGCGCGCGGTTCGTGGCGCCGAGCCTTCGCTACTGCACCGATAACGCAGCTATGATAGGATATGCGGGATATCTCCTTCACGAGGCTCGCAAATCGCCCACGCAAGAGGATGCTCTCGCGCTGGCTCCGCGGCCCCGTTGGCCCCTTGATGAGGAGGCTGCACCCATGGTGGGGAAGGGGCGCCGAGGGGTGAAAGTCTGATGGCTGACAAAAAGCCTATCTTTGTTGCCGGGGCTGGCGC
>CAWUIJ010000235.1:0-3297 GCA_963922235.1 uncultured Parvularcula sp.
GGGCGGTATGCGAACCAAGTGAGCGTGATCGAAGAGGACAAGCAGCAGAACCCGTTCGGCTGGATCCGTCCGATGCCGCACAAGTTCGCCATCCAGCCTGTGCTCGGCTCAGCGCTGTCGAAGAAACTGTTTCCTCTGACGTCCAACCTCAACGGTGGCCGCCGGGCTATGGTGCCGCTGGGCACCTTTGAAGAGCTGATGCCGCAGGACTACCTGCCGACCCAGCTTCTCCGTGCTCTTCTGGTGATGGATACCGATGTGGCCCAGTCGCTAGGTGCGCTTGAATTGGATGAAGAGGATTTGAGCCTCGTCGGCTTTGCCTGTCCGGCAAAGTACGAATACGGGCTCGCCTTGCGAGACTGTCTGACCAAAATTGAGAAAGAAGGCTGACGATGAGCGTCCGGAGCTTCTTCGATCGGATCGAACCGAGATTCACCAAAGGTGGCCAATGGGAGCGGTATTATCCCGTCTATGAGGCCATTGAGAGTATTCTGTACACGCCGAAAACCGTGACCACCGTCGCGCCCCATGCGCGGTCTCATATCGATATGAAACGGATCATGACCTATGTCGTGATCGCGACCATCCCAGCGATTTTGGTCGGGCTTTATAATGTCGGCTTTCAGACGAACACAGCCATCGCGACCTTCGGTGCCACCGGCTGGCGCGCTTGGTTGATCGAGGCCTTTGGCATTGGTTTCAACCCAGCGAACCCCTTCGCCAATGTGGTGCACGGTGCGCTTTACTTCCTACCGATCTATATCACGACCCTGGTTTTTGGCGGGATCTGCGAGGTCGCCTTTGCGGTGGTGCGCAAGCACGAGATCAATGAAGGCTTCCTTGTCTCCTCGATGCTCTATGCCCTGATCATGCCGCCCAATGTGCCTCTGTGGCAGGTGGCGCTTGGCATCATCTTCGGCATTGTGGTGGGTAAAGAGGTCTTTGGCGGGACGGGTAAGAACTTCCTGAACCCCGCACTGACTGGCCGCGCATTCCTCTATTTTGCTTATCCGGCTTACATGTCCGGCGACACGATCTGGACGCCGGTGGATGGTTTCTCAGGCGCCACGGCGCTCTCGGTGTCGGCATCAACCGGCTACGAAGAACTCGCGAACCAAGGGATCACCTGGTTCGATGCGTTCTTTGGCCTGATCCAAGGCTGTATCGGTGAAACGTCAGCACTCGCCTGTTTCATTGGTCTTGCTTTCCTTCTCGCCACCAAGATTGCGAACTACCGCATGGTCGCGGGGTGCCTGATTGGCATGATCGGCTTCTCGACCCTCCTCAATATGATTGGTTCGGACAGCAATCCGATGTTCGCGATGCCTTGGTACTGGCACCTGGTGATCGGCGGCTATGCGTTCGGTTTGGCCTTTATGGTCACCGAGCCGGTCTCAGCCTCGCACACCAATATGGGCCGCTGGATCTATGGCGGGCTGATCGGTGTGATGGTGGTGCTGATCCGCGTCATCAACCCGGCCTTTCCGGAGGGCATGATGCTCGCGATCCTGTTCGGCAATGTGTTCGCGCCGCTGATCGATCACTTCGTTGTCCAAGCCAATATCAAACGGAGGGCGCGCCGGTATGCCTGACCCTAGCCCTGAGAAGAAAGGCTTGATCCGTCGGTTCCTGGAGATGCCAGCGGACTCGACGCCCAAGACCGTCGCGGTCGCGGTGACCCTTTGCCTTGTCGCATCGATGGCCGTGTCTTCGGTCGCTGTGTCGTTGCGTCCAGCGCAAGAGGTCAACAAGCTTCGCGATAAGCAAATCAACATCCTCCAAGTCGCGGGCCGGTATGATCCGGCTACGGATGTGACGGAAGCTTTTGCTGCGTTTGAGCCTCAAGTGCTGGAGCTCGAAACGGGTGAGTTTTCTGTTGAGCTCGACGCGGCGGTCTTTGACGATCGAGGCGCTGCCGATGACCCAGAGCTCTCCGTCGAGCTTCAGGATGACCCTGCATCGATTGGCCGGAAGGCGAAGTTCCGCACCATCTATCTCCTGCGGGACGAAGCCGGCGCGATTGAGCGTGTGGTGCTTCCCATCCACGGTTATGGTCTGTGGTCGACGCTTTATGGCTTCATCGCTGTCGAGGCGAACGGCAACGATATCTATGGCCTGCAGTTCTACGAGCATGGCGAGACGCCGGGCCTTGGTGCGGAAGTCGATAACCCCAAGTGGAAGGCCCAGTGGCGCGGCAAGCGGCTGATCAATGATGCTGGCGAGCTTGCGATCACCGTGGCGAAAACGGCGCCTGCTGACGGAGCCAGCTATCACGTTGATGCCCTGTCGGGCGCGACCCTCACGTCCAATGGCGTGGACAGTCTTGTGCGGTTTTGGATGGGTGAGGCCGGATACGAGCCGTTCCTCACCAAACTGAGAGAAGGAGCAGTCTGATGGCCCAGACCAAAAAGGACCTTCTTATCGACCCGATGGTCGACAACAATCCGATCACGTTGCAGGTGCTCGGCATCTGTTCAGCGCTGGCGGTGACCTCGTCGCTGCAGGTCGCATTCGTGATGGCGCTGGCCGTGACCTTGGTGACAGCGTTCTCGTCGATGTTCATCTCGATGATCCGCAGCCAGATCCCCAGCTCGATCCGGATCATTGTGCAGATGGTCGTGATTGCCTCGCTGGTGATCATCGTGGATCAGCTCTTGAAGGCTTATGCCTTTGAGATCTCCAAGACGCTGTCGGTCTTCGTGGGGCTGATTATCACTAACTGTATCGTGATGGGCCGCGCCGAAGCCTTCGCGATGAAGAACCCGCCGATCGACTCGTTCATTGACGGTGCTGGCAATGGCCTCGGTTACGGCTTCATTCTGATGCTGGTCGGCACGATCCGGGAGCTTTTCGGAGCAGGGACGCTCTTCGGCATCACCATTCTACCAACGGTCAGCAATGACGGTTGGTATGTGCCCAATGGCTTCCTGCTTCTTCCGCCGTCGTCCTTCTTCGTCATCGGGCTGCTCATCTGGGCCTTCCGCTCATGGAAGCCTGACCAGGTTGAGAAGCGCGAGTTCAAGATCCAAACGGTGGAGGCACACTGACCATGGAGAACCTCCTTTCCATCGCCGTGAAGGCGATTTTCGTTGAGAACCTCGCGCTGTCGTTCTTCCTGGGGATGTGCACCTTCATCGCGGTCTCGAAAAAGATCGCGACAGCCATCGGCCTCGGCATCGCTGTGATCATCGTGCAGGCGATCACGGTGCCTGCGAACAATCTCATCCTGACCTATCTCTTGAAGCCTGGCGCTTTGGCATGGGCAGGATTTCCGGAAATCGACCTCACCTTCCTTGG
>CAWUIJ010000236.1:0-3278 GCA_963922235.1 uncultured Parvularcula sp.
AGCGTCGCCGTGTCATGGGCGAGGCCAGAGGATTGGATCGTTTCCGCCAAAGCCTTGGTTTCGGCCAGGAAGTCGTCCGCGACAGCGATCATCCTTCGAGCGCTCCCGAGAGGCGTTCATAGGCCTCAACGAATTCTTCCTTGAAGCGCTGGACCACGCCGGCTGCGCTTTCGGTCTCGTTCATCAGACCCACGGCCTGGCCCACCCAATAGGTGCTGAGCGCTTTGGCTGCCTCGTCACCACCATCGCCGAGCTTATCGAGCTTCCGCAAAGCAGGCTCCGACACCAGGGTTTGGAGCGGCATAGCGAGGGGTGTGGGACCATTGGTTTCCCAAGCATCCGTCCACGGACTGCGCAGTTGCCGCGATGGCTTACCTGTCCGGGACCGCGACCGAACGGTGTCCGCTGAGGAGGCGGTCAGCATTTTGGCTTTCACGCTTTCCGACGTTTCGGCTTCTGTCGTGGTCAGCCAAACCGATCCGCACCAGGCACCAGCTGCACCCATGGCCATCATACCGGCCATTTGCTCACCCGTTGCGATGCCGCCTGCCGCTAAGACGGGCACACCCTTCGCTGCACGGACGACTTCGGGCACCAGGACGATGGTTGAGACCTCGCCGCAATGGCCGCCCGCTTCACCGCCTGCTGCGATGAGGACATCGACGCCTGCATCAGCTTGTTTGGCTGCGTGCTTCGCTGAGCCCACCAGCGCGCCGACTTTGGCGCCGTTTTCCCGGGCGCGGTCGATCATCATTTGCGGAGGCACACCGAGTGCGTTGACGACCAGTTTCACAGGGTGTTGGAAAGCCACATCAAGTGCGCGACCTGCACCTTCCGATGACAGATTATCAGCGAAGAAGAGGTGCTCTCGCGCTTCATCCGCATCAATGGGCGAGTCGACACCACCTTTGGCGAGGACGTCATTGGCGAAGTCGCGATGCTCCTGCGGCACAGCGGCGAGGAGAGCCTCCTTATCCGGAGCGCCGTCACCGAGAGCGGACGAGGTGGGGACGATCAGGTCGAGGCCGTAAGGCTTCCCGTCGACATGCTCATCGATCCAAGACAGCTCTTCTTCAAGATGTTCCGGAGTGTGATTAACTGCGCCAAAGACGCCCATGCCGCCCGCTCTGGACACTGCGGCCACAACGTCCCGGCAATGGCTAAAGGCGAGCAGCGGGAACTCAATCCCGAACATTTCACAGATAGGCGATTTCATTCTTCCTCCTCCGGTTCGATGACGATCAGGACATCGCCAGCACCGACTTGTTGGCCCACCGTTCCTGCGATCTTCGTCACAGTTCCGACGACGGGGGCGGTCAATTCATGTTGCATCTTCATGGCTTCAAGGACGATCAGTTTGTCACCCTTTTTCACCGTGTCACCCTCGTTGACGGCGATATCTGTCACCGCGCCGTGCATGGGGGCTGTCACTGCGCCGGAGCCCGCTTGATCGGCCGCGCTAGCAGACAGTTGATAGACGTCGGTGAAGCTGAACGCATACTGCTTTGTGGAGAGCTCGATCGTTGCGTCATCGCAGAGGTAAGAGACCGGAATCAGCTTGCCATCGATGCTGATGCTTGCCGAGCGGGCATCCATCGCATTCACTTGGATGGCGAAGGTCTGCTCGCCGACTGTCACATGATGCGCTCCGCCAGCGGAGAGAACTGTCACTCGGACGGTCGCATCGCCTTGAGAAAAGCCGTAAGGTGAGGGGAGTTCTGCCCCGCCTTGCCATCCCAAAAGCGTCGATGGGACGGGGCCAGCTGCAGCCAGCGCCTGGTCGCGGCGGACCCTATGCATAAGAACGGCCGCCAGGGCAAACGTCTGATGATCAGGATGCGCTGCTTGCGGAGGATCACTGCTATCGATGGTGGTGGTGAGCGCTTGGCCGGTGACGAATGGCTCGTCCTCGAGCAGTTCTCGCAAAAACGTCCGATTGGTGCGGACACCGAGCAACGTGGTGTCTTCGAGAGCGACGACGAGCTTACGCCGTGCCTCTTCTCGGCTGTCGCCCCGCGCGATGATCTTCGCCACCATGGGGTCATAGTGCGGCGAGATCTCGCCGCCGGATTCGATCCCTCCATCTGTGCGAACAGAGGCAGGCGCGCGCCAGAGTTTGACGGGGCCAGCCTGGGGAAGAAATTCGTCTTCAGGCGCCTCGGCGTAGAGGCGAGCTTCGATGGCGTGGCCGCAAAGGTTCACATCGCTTTGTTCGAAGCCCAACGGCTGGCCCTCGGCCACCCGAAGTTGGAGCGCGACGAGATCGAGGCCGGTGACTTCTTCCGTGACGGGATGCTCGACCTGCAGACGTGTGTTCATCTCGAGGAAATAGAAGGATCCATCGTTAGCGAGCAGAAATTCCACCGTACCCGCACCGATGTAGTTGACGGCCTTCCCAGCATCCACAGCGGCTTGTCCCATGCGTTGGCGCAGTTCCGGACCCACAGCAGGGCTCGGCGCTTCTTCGATCACCTTCTGATGGCGCCGTTGCAGGGAGCAATCCCGCTCACCCAAATGTACGGTGTTGCCATGGGCATCGGCGAAGACCTGCACCTCGACATGCCGCGCTTCGGTCACAGCTTTTTCAATGAGAAGCCGTCCATTGCCGATAGATGCTTCGGCTTCCGAGCGTGCTCGGATGATAGCATCGGCGAGATCGTCGGGGCTCGTGACAATCCGCATGCCCTTGCCGCCTCCGCCAGCGGAGGCTTTGACCATGATAGGGAAGCCGATGCGTTCCGCTTCCGCCGTTAAAACCGCGTCGTCTTGCTCTTCGCCTTCATAGCCGGGGATGCATGGCACTCCAGCGTCGATCATCAGGCGTTTCGAGGTGGCCTTATCGCCCATGGCCGCGATGGCATCAGGTCGTGGGCCGACAAAGATAAGGCCCGCTTCGTCCACCGCCTGCGCGAACGAAGCATTCTCTGACAGAAAGCCATAGCCCGGATGAATGGCGTCGGCTCCTGCTTCGCGGGCTGCTGCAAGCACTTTGGCTTGATCGAGATAGGATTGCGCCGCGGGGGCGGGGCCGATCACAATGCAGCGGTCGGCGGCCTTGGCGTGGGGCGCATCTTTGTCCGCTTCTGATGCGATAGCGACGGTGGAGATGCCAAGCGCTTTCGCGGTGCGGAAAACCCGAACGGCGATTTCCCCGCGATTGGCGACAAGAAGTGTACGGATGGGGCGGCTCATGATGTCCACCTCGGTGCTCGTTTTTGTGCAAAGGCGGCGATGCCCTCGCGGCCTTCGTCGGACATCAGCGTCTCCGCAAAGACCCG
>CAWUIJ010000237.1:0-3197 GCA_963922235.1 uncultured Parvularcula sp.
CTCCTGAGCTTTACGTCGCTGTCGGCATTTCCGGCGCGATCCAGCACCTCGCTGGCATGAAAGACTCCAAAGTCATCGTGGCCATCAACAAAGACGAAGAAGCACCGATCTTCCAAGTCGCTGACTACGGCCTCGTTGCTGACCTCTTCGAGGTGATGCCGCAGCTCAAAGACGCTGTGTAAGCGCTAAGCAAACGGCAATTTGTTTCAGCCGCGGGTTTCGATCCGCGGCTGAACGCGTTTAGGCTTAGGGCCGTGGACTTTGATTTGATCTTTGTCGGCGGCGGACTGTCGTCGAGCCTGACGGCCTATCGCTTGCAAAAAGCAAGACCCGATTTGCGTCTTGCCATTGTCGAAAGAGACGATCGCCTGGGCGGCAATCACACCTGGTGCTTCCACGCGACCGATGTGACGCCTTCTCAGCTTGAATGGCTGGAGCCTTTCATCACCACACGGTGGGAAGGCCAGTCGGTTCGATTTCCCGAGCGTGAACGTCATCTGTCCACGCCCTATTTGAGTGCCACCTCCGATCGGCTTGACGAGGTGATGGCTGAAAGCGGGGTCACGCGACTGAGCGGGCAAGCGGCCGCGCATATCGAACGAGACAGCGTCGCCCTTGCTGATCAAACCACCCTCACCGGCACAGTCATCGATGGCCGAGGGCCGAATGATGCTGAAGAACTGACCATCGGTTTTCAGAAATTCCTCGGCCTCGAACTCAAGTTTTCGAAACCTCACGGCCTCAAGCATCCGATCATCATGGACGCGACCGTGCCGCAGACCGACGGCTATCGCTTCATCTATGTCTTGCCCTTCACCGAGGACACAGCGCTGATCGAAGACACCTACTACGCCGACGAGCACGCCTTTGATCGCCAAGCGCTGCGCGATGACATCCACGCCTATGCCGCAAAGCAAGGCTGGGACGTCGCCGAGGTGATCCGCGAAGAAGAAGGCGTGCTGCCGATCGTCCTCGAAGGCGATCTGGAGGCCTATTTCGACCACTTCGCTGATCAGCCGTCGCCTATCGGTCTCAGGGCCGCGCTTTTTCACCCGATCACCGGTTACTCGCTGCCAGAGGCCGCTGCTCTCGCTGATGTGATCGCTGAGCTCCCCACCCTAACACCCGATAGCGTCGCAAAAGCTGTGCGAGAGCAAAGCCTTAAGCGCTGGCGCGCGCACCGCTTCTCAAGGCTCCTCAATCGCATGCTTTTTCGCGCTGCGAAGCCCGAGTTGCGATACGTTGTCCTGCAGCGCTTCTACGGCTTGCCGCAGCCACTGATCGAACGATTTTATGCGGGACGGTCGACGCTTGGGGACCGGGCACGTATTCTGGCTGGTAAGCCTCCCGTGCCGATCACCCGGGCCATCAAGGCGCTGGCACCGCGCGGCGTGGGAACAGGGACTAAGGCATGAGCGAAGCCATTCGAATGGACGACGAGCCCGCGGCACTGAAAGCCGCCAATGACAGCGCCAAACCGACGGCCTGTGTGGTCGGTGCAGGGTTTGGCGGCCTCTCACTCGCCTGCCGGCTCCAGTCCATGGGTTTTCAAACCACGCTGATCGAAGCGCGCGATAAGCTCGGTGGCCGGGCTTATGTGTATGAGCAAGATGGCTTCAAGTTCGATGGCGGCCCTACGGTCATCACCGACCCCTCCTGCCTTGAAGAAGTCTTCGCGCTTTCGGGCCGGAAACTCTCCGACTACGTGGAATTGATGCCCGTCGAGCCGATGTACCGGCTCGCTTGGGAAGACGGCACACTTTTTGACTATTTCCAAGAGACCCAAAAGCTCGAGGAAGAGATCCGGAAAGTCAGCCCCGGGGATATCGAGGGCTACCGCAAGTTCTATAAATATTCTGAAGCCCTCTTCCGCGAGGGCTATCTCAAACTCGGCGCTGTGCCGTTCCTCGACTTCTGGTCAATGATGCGCTGCGCACCGCAATTGGCAGGCCTTCAAGCGCAACGCTCCGTTGCCGGACGGGTTGGCGACTTCGTCAAGGACGACAAGCTACGCCAAGCCTTCAGCTTCCATTCCCTTTTGGTCGGTGGCGATCCACACAAGACCAGCGCAATCTACGCCCTGATCCATGCGCTGGAGCGCAAATGGGGCGTGTGGTTCCCCCGCGGCGGAACAGGAGCGCTCGTCCAAGGCTTTGCGAAGCTTTTCACGGATCTTGGCGGTAAGATTCACATCGGTGACCCTGTCGAAGAAATCACCGAAGAGAATGGCCGCCTCAAAAACGTCCGGACCAAGAGCGGATTCAGCCAAGACTTTGATTGCGTCGCCTCGAACGCTGACGTGGTCCACACCTATGGCAAGCTCCTCGGCAAAACGAAGCGCGGCCGGAAGGTGGAGCAGTCGCTGAAGAACAAGCGCTTCTCAATGTCTTTGTTCGTCATCTATTTTGGTACAAACAAAAAATACGAAAACATCGCGCACCATACGATCTGCTTTGGCCCGCGCTATAAAGAGCTCATCGCGGAGATCTTTGCTGGCCCGAAACTGCCTGACGATTTCTCGCTCTATTTGCACCGTCCCACAGCGACAGATCCCGGCATGGCCCCGGAAGGCCACGATTCCTGGTACGTCCTCTCGCCCGTGCCGCATCTTGGTAAGGCTGCAATTGATTGGTCCGTCGAAGGTCCTCGGTACAAAGAGAAAATCTACCAATATCTCGAAAAGCACTATCTGCCAGGCCTTCGCGAGCACATCGTGACGGACACGATCCTCACGCCCCAAGGTTTCAAAGACGATCTGCGCTCGCACCATGGTTCGGCCTTCAGCCTTGAGCCCGTGCTCACCCAGTCGGCCTTCTTCCGTATGCATAACCGCGATGATGAGATCTCCAATCTCTACTTCGCAGGTGCAGGCACGCACCCTGGCGCAGGCATTCCTGGCGTGGTGGGATCAGCCAAAGCCACGGCCCGTTTGATGGGCGAAGACTTTGGCCTCGACCACGGAATCAAAGATATAGCGATGGCAGCGGAGTAGCTCATGGATATGACGGTCGCCAAACAATCTGCTGACGCGATCGCTCGGGGATCGAAGAGCTTTGCTCTCGCCTCCCTCCTCTTCCGCCCTCACATGCGGCGGCACGCGCATATGCTCTATGCCTGGTGCCGTCACTGCGATGATGTGATTGACGGCCAAAATTTGGGCTTTGGTGAGGACAGCTTCGCCGGCCGGGATGATGCTC
>CAWUIJ010000238.1:0-3195 GCA_963922235.1 uncultured Parvularcula sp.
CTTGGATATAGGTCGCAAGTGGGCGGAAGGCTTCGACAAGCTCAGCATAGACCTTGCGCTTGAAGGGTACGATCAGCTCTTCGATTTCCTCGAGGTCGGCCCAGCGCCAGCGCTCGAATTCCGCAGGCAGATGGCCGTTGAGGTTCACTTCGCTATCCTCGCCTTCAAACAGCATCGCGACCCACTTCTGCCGCTGGCCCATCCACTTTTTCTTGCCGCGCTGTTGGTACTCCGGAGGAAAATCATAGGCGAGCCAGCCGGGCGTGCTCATCAACACCCGGGCTGAGGTGATGCCGGTTTCTTCTTCCAGTTCGCGGAAGGCGGCCTCGATGATCTCTTCGCCAGCATCGATCCCGCCTTGCGGCATTTGCCAGCGATAGGGGTTCACCTCGCGGGTGCCTGGCGCGGACAGGCGCTCACCCAGCCAAACCTGGCCGTCCTTGTTGAAGATGCAGATGCCAACGTTCGGGCGATAATCGTTGAGTTCAGGGAGTTCTCTCATCGCCCCGTGTCTTCACGATCCTTAGGGGCGCGGCAAGCTTCTATCGACCTCGATAGGGGCATAACGTTCGGCCTCGCCATCGATGTCGATCACCAAATAGGGAACGGTCTCCACGGTGGGCTCGCGTCCTGTGATCAGGAGGAGCGGCAACGCAGCTGCCATCACCATCAGGGAAAGCGCCGCAGTCACCGGAGACACCGCAGCCTTCAGCGACTTAATTTGAAACGAAACGTGCCTGATTGCAGTCTTGGCCATAGGTCTGCTGTGTGCCTCATTGAAGGGTTCGTCCAGAACGCCTAAGCCTCAGCGGATAGTGTTTTAATCCAGGAGAGGTTTCGTGGACGCCCCGGTCGAAACAAAGCAGAGCAAGGTTAACGAAGCTGCGCCGGATGGCGATCAAAAGCTCGTAGCAGCCGCCGAACAACGCGAACTAGAAGCTGCGGAAAAGACCCGAAAGGCAGAGGCTAAGCGGTCTCGGCGCCGGGTTTGGGCGCGTTCCCGATCCACCGTCATCGCTAAGGTCATTGAAACCAAAGGCCGGATTGGCGGTAAGGCGCTAGCCTTTGTGGAGCCCGATGGCCGCGAGATCACCTATAAAGATGCGGTCCGCGGTGCGTTCGGCCTGGCGAGCGCTTTCGGCAAATTCACCAAGCGCAAAGAGACGGTGGGTGTGCTTTTGCCGACCAGCGCTGGCGGTGTGATCACGATTTTGGCGCTTCATGTGGGCGGGCGAGTCCCCGCCATGCTCAACTTCACTGCGGGTGAGAAGGCGCTCTTCTCCGCGCTTGAAACGGCAGACATCAAGCACATCATCACGTCGTCTAAGTTCATTGAAGTCGGTGGCCTCGAAGGCCTCGTCGATGCGCTGTCTTCCAAAGCGCAGATCCACATCATCGAGGATATTCGCGAGGGACTGTCGACCTCGGACAAACTCTATGCTGCTGCTGGCGAGATGTTCCCAAGTTTGATGCGCCGTCCAGTGAGCCCGGACACACCTGGCGTCATTCTCTTCACGTCGGGAACGGAAGGCGCACCTAAAGGCGTGGTGCTATCGCACCAAAATTTGGTCGCCAATGTCGAGCAAATCCGGCTCCACGTTGATCTTGAACCCGAAGATAAGGTGTTCAACCCGCTACCGATTTTCCACTCCTATGGCCTGACAGGCGGGTCGCTCTTCCCACTGATCGATGGGAAGACCCAGATTGCCTATCCGTCGCCTTTGCACGTGAAGATCATCCCCGAGCTGATCAAACATACCGGCGCGACGCTTCTTTTCGCGACCGACACATTCCTGCACCGTTACCTTCGCTCTGCCCGCGAAGGAGCGTTGAATTCGTTGCGTTATGCGATCTGCGGCGCAGAAAAAGTGCGGGACGAGACCCGTTCACTTGCGCGCCGTAAGTTCGGTTTCTCTGTCCTTGAAGGATATGGTGCCACGGAAGCGGCCCCCGTCATCGCAGTGAACCAGCCGGGGGACATTCGCCCTGGCACAGTGGGTAAAATCCTGCCGGGCATTGAGACTCGGATCGAAGAAATCGAAGGCCTTGAAGGCGGCGGCCGTCTCTTTATTCGCGGCCCGAACGTCATGACGGGTTACATCGATCCGAAGACCAAGACGCTCAACGCTCCTGAAGAAGGCTGGTATGACACCGGTGACGTCGTGCAAATTGATGGCGGCGGGTACATGGCCATCCGCGGGCGCGTGAAGCGCTTCGCAAAAATTTCTGGCGAGATGGTCAGCCTTGCTGTTGTCGAGAACTGCGCAAGCGTTGTCTGGCCAGATGCCGTCCACGCTGCAGTCATTCTGCCGGATGATAAAAAGGGCGAGCAGATCATTCTCCTGACGGAGGAAGAAGACCCCCGCCGTGATGACCTGCTCTCATGGTCCCAGACCCATGGTGTGCCAGAGCTCGCGGTGCCGAAGCGGGTGATGCATATCGAAGCCATCCCTGTCTTGGGCACAGGCAAGGTCGATTACGTCACGCTCCAACGCCGTGCCGAGGAACTGATCGCTGAGGCCGAAGAATCCCTCCGCCAAGCGGCTGAGTGATGGGGCAGGGCCTTCGCTTTTTCCGAAGGCTTGTGATCGCTTCGATCGAAGGCGCTTTGGTGGGGATCGTCCTCACCTGCGCCGTGGTCGGCGGGGCATTTGCCATAGGCCGCCCAGAGATTCTGCAAAATGCTGCGTTACCGATCATCATCGTGGTGGTCGGTGCCGTCGGAATGGTCCTCACCGGCCGTCTGTCGCGGGAAACGTTCGAGGATCGCTAGCGTCAGACTTTAGTCAGCAGGGCGAACGATAAACGTCACCAAAACGCCAATCAGGCCAAGAACACCCCAAAGCGGAAAATCGAGGGCCAAATTGGCCGCGCCCGCAGCTCCAGTTGTGCCCAAAGGCTCAATCGCGACGCCTGGGATGAGATTCATGACTTCACGGGTCGTACGGACCACCGGTTTGCCGGCCTCAAGCGTTGACACCAGGTCAGCGCCCACAAGGGCTAAGGCAAACGCGACGAAGGTCCACGCCGTCATCCGCAAGGTTTTCATGTTAGCCCGCCTTTACCACCCATATTCCTTGGTTAGCGTCCTCTCAGCTGCTTGCCAATGCCCCGGAGGCGCCGCTATGGGGCGTCCTTCGACGGACAGGTGGCCGAGTGGTCGAAGGCGCACGCCTGGAACGCGTGTAGGCGGGA
>CAWUIJ010000239.1:0-3190 GCA_963922235.1 uncultured Parvularcula sp.
GGTGGTAGCGGAGGAGGGACTTGAACCCCCGACACGCGGATTATGATTCCGCTGCTCTAACCAACTGAGCTACTCCGCCAGAGCTGCCCCCTATGCCTCCGAGATTTCGCGTCGTCAATCATTCCGTGGGGATGATGGCGTTACACTTCGTGACGAAGATCAGCTCAGGTGCCATCTGTTTGCGAAGGTCCATCCTTAGGTCGTCCTTGTTGGAGAACGCGAACTTTGATGGAAAGAAATCAAGTATGAAACGCCACACGACCCTTTTGACTGCTTCTGTTGCCGTAGCTGGCCTTGCTGTCGTGATCTCCGGTGCCATGGCTGACCAGCTCATGGCCCAAGACGAACCTCCCGCGCCGCCATTCGCTATTGAGGCTGAAGGACCTGAAGGCCCACGGCATGGCCGCCGCGGTCATCATGGCCCTCTGACGCGGGAGCAAGCTGTCGAAAACGCTCTGACGATGTTCGATCGTCACGATGTCGACGGAAATGGAGAGGTGAGCCAAGCTGAACTCACCGCCCATATCCAGGAACGCGCGGTTGATCGAGCAGCCCGCGGTTTCGACCGCCGTGACACCAACGATGACGGCGTGATCACTGAAGCCGAAATGACAACCTTAGCTACGCGCAATTTCGATCGCATGGACACGGACGGCGATGGTGTGGTCACCAATGAAGAGCGTCGTCAGATGCATGAAGCGCTGATGGCTGTCTCAGGAAGGCATCCCAGATGAGTGAAACGGGGGGCACGGCGCATAAGCTGCTCGTCGTTGATGACGAGCCGTCGATCAGAGAGCCTCTCGCCGAGTATCTTCGGCGGGAGTGCTTCGATGTGGCGGAAGCTGAGGATGCTGCTGCTGCCCGAGCTTTGGTCGCGGATCAGCGCTTTGATCTTGCCCTCCTCGATGTCATGATGCCGGGCGAGGATGGGCTCAGCCTGGCGCGCTATCTTCTGGCTTCCCACGACTTGCCCGTCATTATGCTGACGGCCCGGACTGAAGAGACAGACCGTATTGTGGGCCTTGAGCTTGGTGCTGATGATTATGTCGCCAAACCCTTTAGCCCGCGTGAGCTTGTGGCGCGGGTTCGCGCCGTGCTTCGCCGGGGGCAACGCGCGACCACAGATGAGGACCCCGAGGCGCTGATGTTTGACGATCTCACCATGGAGCTCGCCACGCAGAGACTGCTCGGTCGTGACGGCCAAGAGATTTCGCTCACTGGCGGCGAGTTCAAACTTCTGCATGTCCTGGCGGAGCGCGCTGGCCGAGTGGTCAATCGCGACGACCTCCTCGAGCTGACACAAAACCGGCGAGCGGATGTCTTTGATCGCAGCGTGGACAACCAGGTCAGCCGCCTTCGCCGGAAAGTGGAACGGGATATCGGTACACCCACGCTGATCAAAACGATCCGAGGTGGGGGCTACAGTCTCGCAGCGAAGGTCCGTACACGGTGACATGGCCCCAGATCGGCCTCTCGACGCGGCTCATGCTGTTGATTGTGAGCGTGCTGCTAGCAGCCCAGCTCGGCAATGCTTTCCTGATCACCAATGTCGAGAAATCCTTCCGCCAACAGCGTGCCGAAGCCTTGATTGTTGAACGCACAGTGCAAGCCGTTCGATTGATCGAGTTCGCGCCGATGGTGTCCCGTCGGCAACCAAGGCGTCCAGGTTTCTCTATTGGCAACGCGCCTCCTGAAGGGGATATTCGACTTCCAAATACGGAAGAACTGGTGCACGTGGCGCTCGAAGACATTGATATTCCTGATAAGGAGGTCATGGCATTCCAGTCGCGGATCCGGGGACGCCTCACCTTGGTTGTGGCGGTCCAGCTTACGGATGGCCGCTGGTTGACGCATCGCCAGACCATTCCTGACAAAGCCGTGATCCCTTGGCGGATGGTCGCGATGCAGACGACGGTGCTCACCATCGTTTTGTTGATTCCCTCCATTTACGTGGGGAGGCGCGTCGCTAGGCCGTTGAAGCAACTCACTGCTGCTGCTGATGGGTTTTTGACCGACAAAGAGGCGCCGCCGCTGCCTGCTGATGGTCCGCCGGATGTACGGGCACTGAGTGATGCCTTTGCCGCGTTGCAGGACCGAATCATGGTGGCACTGGAAGAGCGTTCAATGATGCTTGGGTCGATCGGACACGACCTCCGGACGCCTTTGGCATCTTTGCGTATTCGGGTGGAGTCTGTCGATGACGATGCGCTCCGGGAGCAGATGATCAGCAGCATCGATACACTGGGTCAGTCCCTTGATGAGATCTTGAGCTTTTCAAAAACCGGCGCCACCGAACTCCGCGAAACAGTGCGCAGTGATGCGCTCATTCGGACCCTTTTCAAGGAGTATACGGACAAGCGTGTGAAGCGAGGCGAGATCACAGCAGCCAGCATTATAGCATCGCCGCAATCGGTTCTGAGAGCTTTACGCAATCTGGTGAACAATGCTCTTCGTTATGCTGGCGAAGCCGAAGTGTCAGCTCGGCTAGAGCCTGACCATGTCGCTTTCGTGGTCCAAGACCGCGGGCCTGGTCTGGATGCTGACAGTCTTGATCAGTTGCAAAAGCCTTTTGTCCGGGGTGAAGCCTCAAGAAGCCGCGCGAGCGGCGGGGCAGGTCTCGGGCTCGCGATTGTGAGGGCTGTTGCTGAGGCCCATGGCGGCTCTCTTTTCTTGGCCAATCGCGCCGGCGGAGGGCTCGAGGCCACGCTCAGGATACCCAGGGGTTGAACACAATCGCTTGATCGGCGGCGCCTTCGCCTCGCTCGTTGCCGCCCTGCCGCGTATCCTGGTGTTATGTTGGACAGCCTACAACTCAGCCACGACGCTGCGCACGCGCGTTTGAGCCGTTTCGCGCTCTGTATTGCTCCGGCGAGCCATTCGGTTTTTGACGTGATTGAGCGTGTTTTGCCGCAAGCGGAGACCGCTGATCGCACACCGATGCGGGAAGCCTACCGGCTATTGTTACAAGAGTTGGCTGGTTCGAGCGATGAGCTGGCCTCGGTGAACGCGCCGCCGCCGCCCTCGATTGTCGCGCGCTTTTCTTACCTGCCTTATCCGCAAAGGGTCGCTTTTGCGCTCGTCGTGATCGAAGAGTTCTCCGTTGAAGAGACAGCGGACATCATGAATCTCAACGTCGAGGACGTGCGCAGCCTCTTGATGGCGACCCGCGATTTTCTCTTCGCAACACGGC
>CAWUIJ010000240.1:0-3116 GCA_963922235.1 uncultured Parvularcula sp.
CCTTAGCGACGATCTCGCCACGGGCGTCGATGATCATTTCGCCATCTTCTTTATGGTACGGCCCCTCGGGCAAACGTTCGAGCAGCGGCAACACCGCCTCGCTTGGTCGGCAGAGGCGCACACCCTTCGGGGTACAGACAATCGGCCGGTTCACAAGAATGGGGTGCTGCAGCATGGCATCAATCAAGACGTCATCGGGCACCACAGGCTCGAGAAGACCAAGCTCCTCCGCGGGTGATTTCTTTTCGCGGAGCGCTTCCCGCGGCGTGATCCCTGCGGCGGCAAACAAGCCCAAAAGCTGCGGCCGCGTCCAGCCTGTCTCAAGATATTCAATGACCACCGGTTCTTCGCCGGAGTCTTTGATAATCTTCAGAACGTTGCGCGATGTTCCGCATGCTGGGTTATGATGGATGACAATCATTCTGCAGGACTCCCGGCCAAGGCGGCACGACGGTTGTCAAACCGCGGACGCGTCCGATTGGCAAGACCAACAAGCGAAAGCATGACAGGCACCTCAACCAGCACCCCCACCACCGTTGCGAGCGCTGCTGGTGATTGGAGGCCATAAAGGCTGATCGCGACAGCAACGGCGAGCTCAAAGAAGTTCGACGTGCCAATCAACGCGCAAGGCGCGGCTACGCGGTGAGGGACACGGAGCGCAAAGGCTGCGCCATAGGCCAGAGCGAAGATACCATAGGACTGGACCAAAATCGGTGCCGCGATCATCGCGATCACGACCGGACGCTCAAGAAGCACACTGCCCTGAAAGCCGAAAAGGAGCACCACGGTCAGAATGAGCCCCGCCGGACCCACGGGCTTCAGTTTGGCCATGAAGGCCTCCATCGCGCCCTCGCCCCTTTTCAACAGCGCACGGCGCGTCAACACGCCTGCCATCAGCGGAAGCGCCACATAAAGGACAACAGAAAGAATAAGCGTCGACCACGGAACAACGATATCAGACACACCGAGAAGAAAGGCGACAATCGGTGCGTAGGCGAAGACCATCACCGCATCATTCACGCTGACCTGCGCCAGAGTGTAATTCGGATCACCCTTGGTCAGTTGCGACCAAACAAAGACCATGGCCGTACACGGAGCAGCGCCGAGCAAGATAAGGCCTGCCAAATAGCCCTCTGCATCCTCGGGGGGAATGAAGTCGGCAAAGACCGAACGGAAAAAGAAGACACCCAAAGCAGCCATAGAAAACGGCTTCACGATCCAGTTCACTGCGAGCGTGATCAGCAAACCGCGTGGTTCATCAGCCACCCGTTTGAGCCCCCCAAGATCGATCGCGATCATCATTGGGTAGACCATCGCCCAGATCAGAGCAGCAACGGCGAGATTGACACTCGCCACTTCCCAGCTGGCGAGAAGCCCAAAAGCATCAGGCAGAAGCTTCCCCAGAATGACTCCGCCAGCCATCGCGGCAGCGACCCAGACACTCAGATAGCGTTCAAACAAGCCTATGATCGGTCCTCCTCTGGGTCCAGATAGAACCCACCAATCGATACTTCAACGATAATCGAATTTACTGTAAGTGCCTTGCCTTTCAAGCCTATCCACAACATTCTGAGCGCTATGGATTCTCTTGAAGACAAAACTGTCGCGCAACTTGGAGCCTTGGCTCAAACGACCCGACTGGCCGTTTTCAAAACGCTCATCCGTGAGGGGTCAAAGGGCATGGCCGCCGGCATGATTGCCTCGACCTTGTCGGTCGCACCCAACACCCTCTCTTCCCATCTCGGCATCTTGCAACGGTCAGGACTGGTGAAGGCAGAACGCCGCGGTCGGAGTGTCATCTATTCTGTCGAAATGGACGCCGTATCAGGTCTCATCGATACGCTTGTGAATGACTGCTGCGCTGGTCATCCCGAAGCCTGCGCTGTGGTTGATCGCCAGGCGACACCGTTGGTGGTCGAATCAGACAACGCGGCCTAGTCTCTAGATCTGCAGGTTTGAGAAGCCTAGAGACCCGCGATGACAACTCTTATTAGCCCATCAATCTTAGCCGCTGACTTTTCAAAACTCGGAGATGAAGTGCGTGAGGTCACCGAAGGTGGTGCCGACATGATTCATCTCGACATTATGGACGGGCACTTTGTGCCCAACCTCACTTTTGGCCCCGACGTGGTCAAAGCGCTTCGCCCGCATTCCGACCTCCCGTTCGACACGCACCTGATGATCGCTCCCAGCGCACCTTATCTCGAGGCGTTTGCTGAGGCTGGTTCAGATATTATCACGGTTCATCCGGAGGCTGATCCTCACATCCACAGAAGCCTCCAACGGATTCGCGATCTTGGGAAAAAGGCGGGCGTGGCGATCAATCCAGGCACATCACTCAACGTTTTGGAGCCGCTCTACGAACTTGTGGACCTTATTTTGGTGATGTCGGTCAATCCAGGATTCGGGGGCCAGAAGTTTCTGGCCTCTGCCCTTCCGCGCATCAGCAAAATTGCGGAAGATATTGATAAAAAGGGTCTATCCATCACTTTAGAGGTGGACGGAGGAATTAACCCGGCCACAGCATCACAGGTCGTCGGCGCCGGCGCGAACGCATTGGTTGCAGGGACAGCGATTTTTCGTAGCCCGTCTGGCTCGTATAAATCCGCTATATCAGACCTCAAACATCAATAGATTCAGTTTTTTAGGGAACCCTCTTCGCAACTGCACAAAAAAATGCACTAGGTTACAATAAAACTCACTGTGATCTCTTTCGACGATCATGGACAACTGTTAGGCTCCAACCGAGGGACAGGGATCGGAACTATGTTCACGAAGTTTTTTCGTCGAAAACCGTCCGAAACAACGACGCAAATTTCTTTTCCGTCCTACGATATTGATCTTGATTGCGAGACACTTCTCAATCGATCTCCTCGCAAAGTGAACCTCTCTCTCACGCGTGAGATGGTTGCTGGACGGACAGTGCTCGTCACTGGCGCAGGCGGCACCATCGGCAGCGAACTCTCAAGGCAGGTTATCGCTTTCGATCCCGCACAGTTGGTTCTGGTCGATAACGGCGAGTTCAATCTTTATTCGATCGAACGGGAGCTGAGCGAAGCTGGACATGGCGACAACGTCTCAGCACGGTTGGTCGATGTGTGTCAGCGCGATCACCT
>CAWUIJ010000241.1:0-3104 GCA_963922235.1 uncultured Parvularcula sp.
CGGTGGTATGACATTGAGGTCGATCTCGAAGGCAGTGCCAACTCGTCGTTCTTCAACCTGGGTCAGACCGAAGACGCGCAGGCGTTTGGCACCAATATTTCAGCTCAGTTCGCACCCGGGAATTCCGTCGGCGCGCCTGATACGGCGTCAACAGATGGTGTGATCTACAAAGGTACATTAACCTGGACGCCCACGTCTGATCTCTTGTTCTTTGCAACCTACTCGGAAGGTTTTCGTCCAGGCCTTTTGAACCGTCCCGGTGGCGCTGCTGGCCCCAACGGCTTTACGGTTCCGTTTGACGTCGATACTGACGAGCTCACCAATTACGAGCTTGGTTGGAAGATGGATCTCTTCGACAACCAGCTCCGGTTTAACGGTAGTTTCTTCTATAACGAAATCGAGGGTCTTCAGACCACGATCTTTGATCCCTCGATCACCAACCTCTTTTTCTCGGACAATGCTGCCAATGCCGAAGTCACGGGTGTTGAGGGGGATGTGACCTGGTCCCCTGCGAATATCCCGGGCCTTTCGGTTGCAGGCGCTTTCTCGATCCTTGATACTGAGGTCACAGACGTCCTGACACCGACAAATGATGTTGTAGAAGGTAGCTCGCTCGCCTTTGCGCCCGAGTTTCAGGGAAATATCCGACTGCGGTATGAATGGGATCTGGACGGCGGCAGTGTTGCGCATATCCAGCCGCAGATCGTTTATTCTGGCGAGTCATTCACCGACATTATTGAGATCAACAAAACGCAACTCGATAGCTGGGCGACGCTTGCGCTTCGCACGGGCGTCTCGAATGACAAATGGACAGCGGAGATCTTCGCTGACAACCTCACCAATGAACGTGCAGAGATCAGCGGCAATTTCGTTTTCGACCGAGAGCGTGTGACTGTCATGCGACCAAGGACGATCGGGATCCGCTTCTCCGTCGAGTACTGATGCTTGGTACAAACGATCTGAGAAGTTCTGAAGCGCCTCCCGTGTGGGGGCGCTTTCGCCATTCAAGAAGGTTGGTCGCTTGATGGCCGAGCGAGATGATCCAGTTCAGACCGAGCTTGCAAAAGCAAAGGCCGATCTGACAGCAGGACGTGTCGACGCGGCCCAGCGACGCGCGGCATCCCTGCTCGAGGTTTCACCTGATCATCAGGACGCCCTCTATATCAGCGCTGTAGCCCACCGCTATGCGAAGAACTTTTTTGAAGCGTCTGAGGCAGTGGATCGGCTGATCGCGCTCTTGCCCGAATACGGACGTGCCCATCAGGAGCGGGGTCACCTCTTAAGAGCGCAAGCCCGCGAGGAGGAGGCGCTCGCCGCCTATCGTTACGCCGCCCAGCTCAACCCCTCGCTTGTGGCCAGTGTTCAAGGATCGGCAGAGCTTGCCGCCGGTCGGGAGCCAGCTGCTGCCCACGCGGCGCAGGCCGAACTGGAACGGCTTTCCAGCCTCCCAAAGCCGCTCCTGGCCGTCATGAACCACGTGGCCGAGGGCCGCATTCTGAAGGCTGAGGAAATCTGTAGGTCTTTTCTTCAGAAAAACCCAACGCACACAGAGGGGATGAGGCTGCTTGCAGATATTGGTATGCGGCTGAGTGTTCTTGATGACGCAGAGTTCCTCCTCGAGAGCGCCGTAGCTCTTGAACCAGAAAACGCCCAACTTCGGCTCGACTACATTCAGGTTCTTCGTAAGCGACAGAAACATGATGCTGCCCTTCAGCAGGCGAAACATCTTCATGAGAAGGACGAAGCCAACCCACTGTTTCAGTCGCATCTGGCCGTGGAATGCATGCAAGTCGGTGACTATGAGCAGGCCTTTACGCTTTTTGATGCCGTGCTGGAGAAGTTACCCGGCAATCCTGTGACGCTGACCTCCAAAGGGCACGCGCTCAAGACCTACGGCGACCAAGAGAAGGCTGTGGAGGCCTACCGGGCTGCAATAACCTCAAGCCCGGGCCACGCTGATGCCTATTACGCACTCGCGAACCTCAAAACCTATCGGTTTACGGACGAAGAAATGACGGCGATGCAGGGGCAAGCGGCAATGCCCGGGATGCCCCTTCGCGAGCTGATCCACTTTCATTTCTCTCTCGGTAAGGCATTTGAAGACCGGGAGCAATTCGGCTTGAGTTTCTCGCACTACGAGAAGGGGAACGAGCTCAAACGGATCCAAAGCCGATATGATCCCGATCAAATGGAGCGAGAGCTCCGTGCTCAGATGGAGATCTGCACGCCTGATCTCTTTGATAGGCAGGCTGAGAAAGGGTTTCCTGCGAAGGACCCCATCTTCATCGTCGGCCTTCCGCGGGCAGGTTCGACCCTGCTCGAACAGATCCTCGCCTCCCATAGTGCAGTCGATGGCACGATGGAATTGCCGAACATCCTGGCGCTTGCTCATCGCCTGCGCTCGAATGGCCCGATTTCCAGGAGCAGCCTTTACCCGGATGTTCTCAACGAGCTGTCTGCTGAGGAGCTGCATGGCTTCGGCAAAGCGTTCATTGATGAGACTCGTGTCCACCGTCAGGGTGCGCTCCGTTTCATCGACAAGATGCCGAATAACTTTCGCCATATCGGTCTCATTCACCTCATCTTGCCCAACGCCAAGATCATCGATGCACGGCGTGAGCCGATGGCGTGCTGTTTCTCGGGTTTCAAGCAACTCTTTGCTGAAGGCCAGGAATTCACCTACGGCCTTGACGAAATCGGTCGGTACTATCGGGGCTATGTCGAGTTGATGGCTCACTGGGATCGAGTGCTGCCAGGTCTGGTGCTCCGTGTTCAGTACGAAGACGTCGTTGACGATTTAGAGACCCAAGTCCGCCGCATCTTGGATCATTGCGGACTGCCCTTCGAAGACGCCTGTCTCAATTTTCATCAGACCAAGAGATCTGTGCGCACCGCAAGTTCTGAACAGGTACGCCAGCCCCTTTACCGATCGGGTGTCGATCAATGGCTCCAGTTTGAGGAGCATTTGACTCCTTTGAGGGACGCTCTTGGCCCTGCACTTCAAGGATACCGCGCATGAGCGAAGCAGACGATCCCGACCTGCCGGAAACCCAGGCTCCGCCAGAGCAGTGTTACGATACCGACTATGAGACGGGCCAGGACAA
>CAWUIJ010000242.1:0-3064 GCA_963922235.1 uncultured Parvularcula sp.
GGCCTTGCCAAGGACGGTGACCCGCGTCTCTCGTTTGTTCTATCCCCCGACAGCTATCCCGATATGCCAGGCATGCCCCGCGGGGCAATGCCTGAAGATATCTTTGAGACCTGCGCTGTCGGCGGCGAAGTGATCGGCGAGATCGCCAGCCGTTTGCGAGAACACAAAGGTCGTGCACTGATCATTGACTACGGTCACGGCCGCTCTGGGTATGGCGACACGCTGCAAGCCATCAAGAGCCACAAGCCTTGGCCCGTGCTCGATAGCCCCGGTCTTGCTGATGTGACAGCCCATGTCGATTTCGCAGCCCTAGGCAGGCGGGGACGAGCGGAAGAGATGCGCGTGGATGGCCCGGTGAGGCAGGCCGATTATCTCGAACGCCTCGGTCTTCGGGAACGGCTCGCTAGGCTCGAACCTGCGATTAAGGATGAAACGAAACGCGAAGAATTTCGCACCGGCGCCCTTCGCCTGATCGATAGAGATGGCATGGGCGATCTCTTCAAAGTGATGTCGATTTCCTCGCCAGGCTCCAGCGCACCTCCGGGATTTGAATGACGGACCTCTGCTACGGCCGATCAGCACTTCTTTCCTCCCCTCACGGATTTTTTGGCCGTGAAGGCGGTGTGTCAGAGGGCCAATTCGCTTCCCTCAATAGCAGCTTCCGGTCAGGCGACGACGAGGATGCCGTTCGTGAAAACCGTCGACGCATGGCCGACGCCATGGCTGTCGATGCCATCACCACACCCAAGCAGACCCACTCGCCTATAGCCCTCTTCACCAGCGAACCGCTCGACTTGGCGAGCCTGCCCGAAGCCGATGCTCTAGTGACGGATGTTCCTCGCCTTGCTGTGGGCGTTCAGACCGCCGACTGCACGCCTCTCCTGTTCCAAGCGCCGGGTCTTGTGGCCGCTGCCCATGCCGGATGGCGCGGAAGCATGCGGGGCGTGATCGGTTCGACCGTCGACCTGATGGAAGAGCGCGGCGCGGAGCGGTCGTCGATCAAAGTCGCGATTGGCCCCTGCCTGCGCCAACCATCTTTCGAGGTGAGGCAGGACCTCATCGATGACGTCATGGCAGCGCATCCTGATTCTGGCCCATTTTTCACGCCGATCAATGACGAGCAAAGCCTCTACGACCACATTGGGTTCGTGCGCACACGCCTTCGTGAAGCCGGCATCTTAGACGATCACATCGATGATATTGGGGGCGACACCCTAGGCGATCAGCGGCGCTATTTCAGCTATCGAGGTGCACGTGCCGCTGGCCTGTTGCAGTTTGGCCATAACCTCTCTGCGATCGCTTTATCCCAGTAAGAGAAAGGCTTCGCAGTCTGCTTGACTCGTGACACATCGCCGTCACAAAGCGATTTTGACCCCTTTTTGGAGCCCGCCATGAAGCTGCTCGCCGGCAATTCGAATATGCCGCTCGCTGAATCGATTTCTCGTCGCCTGGACACCCCTATCGCCAAAGCGACCATCCAGCGGTTCGCAGACAGCGAGGTGCATGTGGAGATCAAAGAGAACGTGCGCGGGGAAGACGTTTTCGTCATTCAGTCCACGTCGGAACCTGCCAACGATCACATGATGGAGCTGCTCATCATCATCGATGCCCTGGCCCGCGCCTCGGCGAGCAGGATCACGGCCGTCATCCCCTACTTTGGCTATGCGCGCCAAGACCGCAAAGCCGGTCCGCGGACACCCATCACGGCCAAGCTTGCCGCCAACTTGATCACCACAGCCGGTGCCGATCGTGTGCTGACGATCGACCTTCACGCAGGACAGATCCAGGGCTTCTTCGATATCCCGACGGATAACCTCTACGCGGTCAACGTGATGGAAGACCACATTCGGCGCGCGCACCGCGACGATGTTTCCGATCTCTGTATCGTCAGCCCCGATGTCGGCGGCGTGGTCCGCGCCCGCGCCCTATCTAAGCGCCTCGGCGACCTGCCTCTCGCGATCGTTGATAAGCGCCGGGAGCGCGCTGGTGTGTCCGAAGTGATGAACATCATCGGTGAGGTCAAAGACATGCACTGCATTCTCTTTGACGACATCGCCGATTCAGGCGGCACCCTTGTCAATGCAGCGGACGCCTTGATGGCGAAAGGCGCAAAATCCGTGGAGGCTTATGTCAGCCACGGCGTCCTTTCAGGCCAAGCCGTGTCGCGCGTCGAAAACTCCGAACACCTCTCGAAACTCGTGATCACTGACTCGATTGGTGACGATGGTCGCCGGTCAGGCGCCGAGAAGATCGAGGTGGTGAGCGTGGATCGCCTTCTCGCCGAAGCCATTCGCCGTATCGCGAATGAGGAAAGCGTCTCCAGCCTCTTCGACTGAACGAAGGCACCCGACCCAGGAATTCTAGCGTCGCCAGTTCACAAATTGACCAGGGACGCCTAGCTCGCGCCGATGGCAGCCCCTCTTCTCAGCCTCAAAGACATTCGCCTCTCCTTCGGCGGCACCCCTTTGCTCTCCGGAGCAGAGCTGATGGTGCAGGAGGGCGCGCGCATCGCGCTGGTCGGGCGGAATGGGTCCGGCAAATCGACCTTCCTCAAAATCGCCGCTGGCCTGGTCGAGCCCGACGGCGGAGAGCGGACTGTCAAATCGGGCACGACCTTCAAATATCTCGAACAGGATCCTGACTTTTCAGCCTATGCTACCGCCGAAGATGTCATCCTTGGCGGCCTCTCACCGACCGATGACCCGGGCGATGTGGGTCGTTTGCTGGCCGAGTTGGGCGTCGATCCGTCAGCGTCCCCCGCGCCTCTTTCCGGTGGAGAGAAACGCCGCGTGGCCATCGCCCGCGCCCTTGCTCCATCTCCGGAGGTTCTTCTTCTGGACGAGCCGACCAACCACCTCGATCTGGAAACAATCCTGTGGCTTGAAGGTGAGATCGCTCGGCGACGCAGCGCCCTGGTGCTCATCAGCCACGACCGGCGGTTTCTCCAAAACCTCACGACAGAGACGGTCTGGCTCGATCGCGGAGAAACGCGGCACTTGAGCGATGGCTTCAAAGCCTTCGAAGCGTGGCGCGATAAGGTGATTGAGGAGGAAGAGCTTGCCGC
>CAWUIJ010000243.1:0-3062 GCA_963922235.1 uncultured Parvularcula sp.
CAAATCGATTATGTGATCTCAGAGTTCGAACTCTCGACCGAGATCAAAAAGGCCGTCTAAGGAGGCAATATGACTGACCTCAAAGCGATTGAAGAGGCTTTCGAAGCCGGCGATCTCAAAGCCTGGCGGGCGGCGCTCGCTGCGAATGTGAAGGCGAACCCTGCCAAGCGTTCAGCGCGGCTTGATTTTGCCGATGCACTCTTGGTGATCGGCGACTACGAGAAAGCGGATACGCACTACGATCTCGCAGCAGGAGAAGGGCCAATCGCAGCGCGTGCACAGCTGACCCAAAGGCTTCTTCGGGGTTTGGTCGAGCGTGATGCTTGGTGGGCGGATGGTGCGATGCCGGAGCTTGCTGATGAACCAAGTGAAGGTTTCAAAGCACTTATTGCCGCCAATATTCAACTCCGTGAGGGTGCGGATGATATGGCAGCGGCCTTTGAAGCGGCCGAGGAAGCACGCGGTGAGATCCTTTTTTCGGTCAATGATGGCCAAGAGGTTGATGTTCGAGATGTGGACGACCGGATGTCCTCATATCTCGAGATGATCACGCCCAGTGGTATTTACCGGATGGCGCCACTATCGGCGGTGACGAGCTTGATCTGTTTGCCTATTGAGCATGTCAGCGACCTAGTGTTGCGCCGGGCTATGCTGACTTTGGAAAGTGGGCAAAGCGGTTCCGTTTTTATCCCGATGGTCTATCCGCATACCGCTGATACCGCTGACGAGGAGAAGCTCGCACGCTCGACTTCTTGGCACGGTGAAGCGACGCCGATCATCGGGCATGGGCATCGCTGTTTCTTAGCTGGCGATGATCTCATTTCCTTGGGGGAGTTATCGTCACTGAGAAAGGCTGGCGCAGCAGATGGATAAGGGAACCCCTGGCCTTTTTGATCGCCTGACGGGGCGTGGAAAGTCGCCCGGCGGCGCGAGCCTCTATGATACGCTGCGGGAGGATATCGAGACGCTGCTCAACAGTGAGTGTCGGTTCACCCGGGCGCCAAAAGATCTTCAGTCCCTCGACGGATCACTCCTCGATTATGGCGTACCCGAATTTGCACACCTCCAGGCCAGCGATACACAGACCGCTTCGGAAATCGCTGAGGCTTTTCGAGCAACATTGGCTGCGTGGGAGCCCCGCTTGACGCAAATCAGCGTCACGCCCACCCGCGACCGGCGGGACTCCACGACTGTTCTTCTCAGGATCACCGCGTCTCTTGCTGATCAAGAGGACCAGCGCCTTGCGTTTGACACGGCTCTGCAGACTGTCGGGCAGGGAATTGAGGTGCGCGAACCACGATGACCGATCCCGTTCTCCCGTATTTTGATGCTGAGCTTCGCTACCTACGAGAACTCGCGGAACGTGATCCCGAGATGGCGCAAGCTTTCGGGATCACCAGCGCGGGGATAGCCGATCCCTTTGTGCAGCAGCTTTTTCAAGGGACAGCATTTCTCGCCGCGAGGGTTCGCGGAAAGCTTGATGATATGTTCCCGGAGCTTTCGGAGGTCATGCTCAACGCTTTGCAACCGAGCCTGATTGCGCCCCTACCGGGCATGGCGATGGCCGAGTTTACGCCCGCTGGTGATCTGGAAGCGCCGTTGGAGATTGAGAAGGGGTCTGAGATTAACTCGCCTTCCGTTGACGGAAAGGTTTGGACATTTCGGACGGGCTCAAGCCTAAGGCTGTTGCCCATTTCCCTGAGTTCTAGCGAATTGGTCCTGCCACCAGCGCCGATACCAAGCCACCCAAAGGTGGAAAAGACCCGTTCGGCGCTTCGTCTATCGCTCGCGACACTGACGGGTGATGTGAAGTTTGAAGCTCTTGCTGGTGAAGCCCTCCGTTTGCATATTATGGCCGATCGGGCGCTGGCGTTTAAGCTTCATGAGCTGGTGTTCAATCATATCGCCGGGGTCTCCGTTGTTCGCGGCGATGGCGAGCCTGTGCAGTTCCTTCCGGCGAAAGCACTGAAAGAGATTGGCTTTGACGCGAATTCGGTCATGACACCGCTGCCATCGCACATTCCCCATCATTTCGCGATGCTGACCGAGGCGATGGCTTTTCCGGATAAACACCTAGGGTTCGATATAGAGGGCGTCGACTGGCCGGCGCTCGGACACGACCGCGACGCCAGCCTCGTGCTTCACTTTGACGAGGCTGTTCCGGACCTCGATCGTCAAATCAAAGCCGACACGTTCAAGCTCTTCTGCGTGCCGATGATCAATCTCTTTACGGCCCGTGCAGAACCGTTTCGGTACGAAGCGGCCTATCCTGATCATCGTTTGGAGCCGAGATTTGGCCAAGACGATGCCCTTGAACCCTATCTGCTCGAGCAGGTTCAGGTCGAACCTCCCGCGGGGCAAGGTGAAGCGCAGCGCTACAGTGCAGTCTTATCCGTGGACGGCCCAACTGATAGTACAGGCCTTTTTCATACCGTGAGGAGACCACGTCCGGGCGGCAAGGGAGATGACGTCTTCCTTCTTTTGTCCGCTGACCCATCTCAACCCATATCTGGTCGAGGCTTAAATGGATCGACTGTGATTGCAGATGCCCTTTGGATGAACCGCAACATCCACGAAGCCTCATCATTCCTCCTTGGGCAGAAGATGGGGCTCATCGAATCGAGTGCTGGCGTAGCCAATATTGTGTGCCTGACCATGCCCAGCAGCGTTTTGCGGCCTCCAAAGGCGCACGACTCCCATTGGAAGCTGATTGCGCAGATGTCGCTTAATCATTTGTCCGTGGGGGATGGACCTGAGCGAGCCAAAGTTCTGAGAGATCTTGTTTCTCTTCATGACAGAAGAGACGATACGGTGAACCGTAATCTGATTGATCGGATCAAACGCGTCGACCTCAAATCAACCTCGACGCGCCTCCCGGGTGGTGGTCGACTGGCGTTTTGCAGCGGTGTCGACGCAACCATTGCTCTCGATGATGCACGGTTTTCAGGTCAGGGAGGATTTTTGCTCAGTGCTTTTTTGAGCCATTTCCTGGCGGCCTACGCTCCCGTCAACAGCTTTGTGCGCGTGAGCGCTCGTCTTGATACGGAAAGGATGGCTTACGC
>CAWUIJ010000244.1:0-3031 GCA_963922235.1 uncultured Parvularcula sp.
GTCTTTCGTCCGTTAAAGGAAGAGGCCTTGGTCAGCGGCTTCGGCGGGACGGATCACCGCCACGCGCTTCTCATCGTCAGTTTCATCAAAGGGGCGATGATGGTCGTTGCGCTCACGGCGCTCTTCCGCGGTTTCTTGTTCGCGACGGTCACCGTGATGCTCAAAGGTCATCTCATCGGGGTCGAAGCCTGCTTGGCTGAGGCTTTGCTGAAGTCCGCTTGCACCGCGCTGCAGAGCCTCGAAGGCCTGCGGCGTCTCGGTGACGATCATGATCTTGGTGGTGCCAGCGTTTTTCTGCATTTGGATAGAGACGCGGCCCAGTTCCTCTGGATAGAGATCAAAGCGCATCCGCTCCATATCGCCGCGCACCATCGTCTGAACGTTTTGCGCGAGCTGGCGAACCACAGGGTTCGATGTTTCTTGCGAGCCATGCTGCTGAAGCGCTGCTTCAAGCCGCGGGGTCGGTGCCACGGTGCTTTCGATCTTAGGCGCTTGACCTTCCGGCAGTTGGGATGACAGCTCGCCCCGTGCCGGGCCGTTCTGTGCAATCTGCTGGAGGATCTCCATGCTGTCCGCAGCTTGACCACCAGCCTGGTTTGGCAGACCCTGCTGATAAGGTGACTGGATGGCCTGGAGCGTTTGCTCCGTGATCGGACGCGCGGACTGCGCCTGATTGAATTGAGGGCGCGAAAGCTCGAGCGGCCGGAAATCCGTGCCGCGACCACGCTGGCCGAGCGCACGAGGAACGAACGTCTGCGCTCCCACTTCAGCATCAAGGATTTCAGGGCGTGCCGCCTCGAGATTGGCGATCAACGCATTCAGCTCAGGAGCCTGTTCAGGATTGACCGGGACTGGCCGACCATTGGCATCAAGCTCAATGATGCCCTCCGCCTGCAGCTCAGCGAGCTGTTCGACAGCGGCCAGGAGGTTACCGAACGCGGTCGCCTCCTCTCCCGTCAATTGGGGCTGATCCTTCCCTGGACCACGGGTGGGCACCACTTTGGTACCGCCAAGCAGCAATGCAGCTTCGGTCATAAATGCTCTCTCCGAGGAGGAGAGAACACCAACGCCATCAAGCTGAGTTTAAAGCCTCAGGCGGCGCCTTAAACGCTGACCAGCGTCACGTCCTGCGAGAGGTCTTTCCAGCCGCTGCGGCAGAACAAGCAGTCGAAAATCTGCACCGAAGGCGCGGCCATTTTCACACCCTCGATCGCAGCAGAGAGGGTCATGTTGCTCCGAAACTTTCGGTTCCGAACCGTCAGAACAGCCGGGATTTTCGAGGCATGCGCAGCCTTGGCTTCGTATTTGGCGGCAGCGTCAGACTTGCCCAAGCCCGACATTTGCGTCGCGGCCTTGGCGTAATCCTGGGCCAGATGGGTCATATGATCGATGGCCGCGCCGATCGATTCATACGTCTCTTTCATTTTGTTGTGCGACCCCTGATACTTGGTCAGAATGTAATCGAAACACTGATCACCGGTGGAAAGCACCTCTTTGGGTGCCCCAAGGCTGGTGAAAAAGTTCGTGAACCCCGGATCATTCACGCTGTATTTGTCGTCGGAATAGAACTGAAGGACCGTGTCCTCGCCGACGTTGAACGCATTCGTCCCGCCGAGCATCGCATGACCACCATGCGAAGAGATGATCACCCGCTGAGGCGGTTCCTTCGGCACGTATATGTAGAGACACTCCCCAATCTCAGAAACGGTATAATTGTCTGAGCTCTTGAGGTTTTTGATATCCGAACCGCTGAACCAGCCCATGCGCACGCTCCCTTTCTTTGATAGGAGCATGCGCGTGTTGGCGTCGCAGGGAAAGGCTCGGCCTCAGCTGAAACTTACGATCCCTGCAGAGCAACCATGGCCTTTTGAACAAACTTCATGGTCTGGCCTGAACCGTCCTGCAGCATTTGTTCGCCATCCTCGTTGAGGATATCGCCCATTTGAGCCGCAATCGCCTCCGCAGACTGATCTTCTGGCTTGAGGTAGATGCCATCGGTCTCAGTGATCCGTGTGGCTGCATAACCGCCAGCGCCCGCGCAAAGGATAAGACGCGATGGTGCCTCATCACAGCAGAGATAGATCGCCGCGGGCGTGACGCTCTCCGGTGTCATCAACTTAAAGACATCTTCCGGGATGAGGCCTTCCGTCATCCGCGTGCCTGCCGTTGGTGAGAGGGTGTTCACGTGGATACCCTTTTGCGAGCCTTCAATGTGCAGGACATTCATGAGCCCGACGAGGCCGGCTTTTGCCGTTCCGTAGTTGGACTGCCCAAAGTTACCGTAGATGCCCGAAGACGACGAGGTCATCATGATCCGGCCGTACTGGCGCTCGCGCATGTGATCCCAAACAGCTTTGGTACAGATCACAGAACCCATGACGTGGACATCCATGACGAAGCGAAAATCGTCGATCGTCATTTTGGAAAAGCTCTTGTCACGGAGGACACCAGCATTGTTCATCAGGATGTCGACCTTGCCAAAGGTGTCGATCGCTTCGGCGACCATGTCCTGAACGCCCTGAGGATCAGTCACGCTGCAGCCATTGGCGATGGCCTCGCCGCCGCCGTCGCGGATCTCTTTGACGACTTGCTCAGCAGGACCAAGGGAACCGCCCTCACCTGCCACCGTGCCGCCCAGGTCGTTGACGACGACCTTCACGCCTCGCTTGGCAAGCTCAAGAGCATGGCAACGGCCGAGCCCAGCACCAGCGCCGGTGACAATAGCGACGCGGTTATCAAAAGTAATGGAAGACATAAGCTCTCCTGAATGTGTGTCATTTGAGGTGGTTTTGCATCAGGTGAGGACAAATTCCTATCCCGTGATGATAGAGGCTATTTTGCTGTTGACACCTCTGTTCAGTTCGGTACGGAGCAATCAAGAAATCAACGCGAGGTTGCCATGTGCTACCATACAGAACAAGGATGGTTTAAATCAGTCTAAGGACTGAATCCTCGCATCCCGAACCAATAGGTTCTTTTTTCTTACTTTCTTCAAAACTTAGGACCAACATCATGATCACGCGTCAGCCGG
>CAWUIJ010000245.1:0-3031 GCA_963922235.1 uncultured Parvularcula sp.
TCTTCCTCGAGTTTCGCCTCAGCCTCACCTGGCTCACCCCCATCGGGAACCTGGCCATCAAATTTTGACCCGGTGAACCGGGCGATACGGTTGACGAAATTGCCGAGAACATCAGCGAGATCTTTGTTCACGGTCGCCGCGAAGGTCTCCAGCGTGAAAGCCGTATCATCCGACTCCGGCGCATTGGCCATCAGGTACCAACGCCAATAGTCGGCTGGCAAAAGCTCCAGCGCTTGATCCATAAAGATCCCGCGGCTTTCTGAGGTCGAAAATTTGCCGCCATACCATGTCAGCCAGTTGAGGCTTTTCAGCTGATCCACCTTTTTCCAAGGCTCACCAGAACCGAGGATCGTGCAAGGGAAGCTGACCGTGTGAAAAGCAACGTTGTCTTTGCCCATGAACTCGACATAGCGGACGTCGTTAGCGCCCTCGTCTTCACGCCACCACTTGCGATAGTCTGCACCCAGCTTTTCTTCTGTCGAGGCGATATAAGCGATCGGCGCGTCAAACCAGACATAGAACACTTTGCCAGGAAGATCCGGAACCGGAACACCCCAAGCAAGATCGCGCGTGATCGACCGGTCACGCAGCCCTTCATCAAGCCATTTGTAGGCGATCGAGCGCGTCAGCACGGGCCAGTCGGGATGAGCATCCACCCAAGCCCGCACCTCATCCTCAAGCTTTGATTGGAGAAGATGCAGGTGCTTGGTCTTTCTGAGCTCGATATCCTTTGAACCAGAAATCGCCGAATACGGCTCGATCAAATCGGTGGGATCGAGGAGCTTTCCGCAATTGTCGCACTGGTCTCCACGGGCCTTCTCAAAACCGCAATTGGGACAAGTCCCTTCCACATAGCGATCCGGCAGAAAGCGTTCGTCCGTGTTGGAATAAACTTGCTCTTCCTCGACCTCAGCTAAGAAGCCTCTTTCTTTCAACTTCGCCGCGAACTCTTGGGTGAGCGCATGGTTCTGCGGTGATGACGAACGGCCGAAATGGTCGAAGCTGAGACCGAACTCCACACCCGCCTTTTTCTGGAGCTCATGCTGTTCAGCGCAGTAGTCAGCGACGTCTTGGCCGGCAGCGCGAGCAGCGAGCTCTGCGGGCGTGCCGTGCTCATCCGTCGCACAAATGTAGAGCACCTCACTGCCCCGCGCGCGCTCGAACCGCGCATAGACATCCGCGGGCAACATAGAACCCACGAGGTTGCCCAGGTGCTTGATGCCATTGATGTACGGAAGTGCGGAGGTGATCAGAATACGCGTCATGGCCGTCTGATGCCTGCTCCCCGGTGGGAGCGCAACGCCTTGTGCGAACATGACCTGAGCGGCATGTCACGGCTCCCAGAACACCATAACGATCAAGGAGACGCCCGATGAGCCAACCGGTCTACTGCTTCGGCTATATCAAGGTGAAAAACCACGAGGACTACATGGAGCGGTACGGGCAACACCTTCCAAAAATCATCGCGGGGTTCGGGGGCGAGTTCCTCGCGGCCACGCAGGAAACAGGGATTGTCGAAGGAGACGCGGACGGAAACTGGGTCGTCTTGTGCAAGTTCCCAAGCAGCGAGCAGTCGAAGGCCTTTTTCGCAAGCGACGCATACGCTCCTTACGGACGCTTGCGCCGTGAGGAGCTGACCGACAGCAACCTCATCGTCTCATTTGCGGATGAGTTGCCAGGCCGCCCTTAGCGGTTCTTGCCGACGCCCGGACCAGAGAAGAGATAGCTCGCGCCGACGAACGCACCAATGCGGTGTTCTTTTTCCACAATGGGGCTGTTGGTGATGTCTTCGGGCAGAAGGTTCATCGTGACCGAGCCATTGAGCTGAACCCGGCGGGTGAGCCGCATGCGCATATTCGCACCAACAAATGGCGTGATGGTGCGTTCACCCTCGAAGAATTCCCGGCCAACAATCGCTTCGTCAGCCTCTACGCCATAATAGTAATCGACGAAGTTGGAGCTCTGAAACCGAACGCCGCCGAGGGGTCGCAGGGAAATCATTCGTCCGTTGCTCACTTCAAGCGTCGCACGGGCTTCCGCCTCATAACCGTCGTGGGTTCCTGAGACATCCGTCATGGCCTGAAGCTGCACCCGGAGGCGACCGATGCGGTGGACCATGCGACCACCGATTTCAAATGTGCCCTCGCGATCATCCATCCCGGTCAAAAAGTCGCTGTCAGACGCGTCATAGCCTTGGAACCGGTAGCGGCTCTCAAAGGACACGGTGGTCGTCTTGGTGGGCTTCGCAAACCGGTAAGAGATGTTCGGCCCAGCGACCGTCAGGTCGCCTTTGTTGAAGATAAAGAACGGAACCGGGATGATCTGTAATTCGTCCTTAAGCCCCCGATAAGGCTCGGCATTCACGGCCAACGATCCGCCAACCGCGAAGATTGTCATATCCTTATAGCGCTCAATCTCCTCCTGCGTCTGAGCCGCAGCAGTACTGAACAGGGCCGCTGCACCAGCAGCCAGAGATAGGAAAATCGATCGCATGAAAAACTCCACAGAGACGATATCTTCTCACAACCTCTAGGCCGCGTTAACCCTATGGCCTGAATTTGAGGCTTCGGGGGAATCCTTTTGGCACCTGCTTACCAGCGCCCCCTCGTCGGCCGATCCACGGCTTCCAAGCTGGCTCCGATTGTTCGCGCCCGGCCTTGTCTGTCCAGGTGAGGCCTTCTTTGGGAGTCACAATCGCGACATCGACCACAGACGCGGTTCCCGAGCGCTGGAAAATCACGCCTTTGCCTCGCGTCATGAGAGGAACCTCAGTGGCGGGGAAGATCAGCATCTTTCGATTGGACGTGACGCTGGCGACGTGATCCTTGGGGCCTGGGGCTGCAGCCAAGGCACGTGCCGACACCATCTCCGCGCCATCGGCCAGGTTCAAAAGCTGCTTGCCCTTCCGCGTGTTGGCGATGACGTCTTTTTCTTCGACCATCAGGCCATGTCCTGCAGACGAGGCCAAAAGGAAGGTGCGTCCTTCGGAGGCCACGTCAATCGCCATGACGTCTTCGCCCGCGCCGAGATC
>CAWUIJ010000246.1:0-3026 GCA_963922235.1 uncultured Parvularcula sp.
GGTTGGCTCATATGGTCGTCTTCATTCACGTGGATGATGAAGGTGAAGCCGTCCGCGTCGTTAGCCTCTTCGAAGGTCAGGTCTTGGGAGAAGACCTCCACCATCAAGGTGCCGTCTTTAGCCACGTGAAGGTTCGGGAAATTCGCACCGACGTGGAAGCCTTTGGGGTTTAAAAGGCCATGCTCGTCGCCTGTCGGGTTGATGTGGCCACCGGCGCCCTTGAAGCCATTGGCATAGTCCTCACAGCTCCCCACGGTGTGCAGATGGGCGCCGTGCCAACCCTCAGGAAGACCAATAGCGCTCAGCCGGAACATCATGCCGTGCACGCTTGTCGACATGACCGCTTCGCCGATGACCTTGCCGTCCGCGCCAATGATCTCAGCTGAGACGTCGCGCCGCGCGTCCGGCAGATCCACGGAAGGGACGTCTGCCCCGCCGCAAGCGGCGACAGACATCATCAAAAGACCGATTGTGATGCGTTTCATGGGTTCTCTTCCTCTGGTTTCCTGGCGGTCGCGCATGAAGACTGCTAACGCCCGACGATCATGATTCATGCGAGCAGGACATAGCGCCCCGTGGCTGACGACCAAAACGACAACACCAACGAAAACACTGCCTCTGAAGGTGACATCGCGCCTGGTATTTCCGGCGTCTCGATTACCGGGGAGATGGAGAAAAGCTACCTCGATTATGCGATGTCGGTCATCGTTAGTCGCGCGATTCCGGACGCGCGCGACGGACTGAAGCCCGTTCACCGCCGTATCCTTTGGTCGATGCACGAGAACGGCTTCTCCCACGACAAGCCGTTCAAAAAGTCAGCCAATGTGGTCGGCGACGTGATGGGTAAGTACCACCCCCACGGCGACAGTGCGATTTATGATGCGCTGGTGCGAATGGCGCAGGACTTCTCCATGCGTTTGCCGCTGATCCAGGGGCAGGGAAATTTTGGCTCGATCGATAACGACCCGCCAGCTGCTATGCGGTACACGGAGTGCCGTCTCGCTAAGTCAGCATCGAACATTCTCGCCGATATCGAGAAGAATACGGTCAATTTCCAAGAGACCTATGACAGCTCGCGCGAAGAGCCCACGGTTCTTCCAGCGCGTTTCCCGAACCTCTTGGTCAATGGCGCGGGCGGAATCGCCGTTGGCATGGCCACCAACATCCCGCCGCACAATCTCGGCGAGGTGATCGACGCTGCGATCACCTTGATCGATGCGCCTGATACGGATGATGCACGGCTTCTTGAGATCGTGCCCGGCCCGGACTTTCCGACAGGTGGACAGATCCTGGGGCAATCCGGTGCGCGCTCAGGCCTGCTGACCGGCCGTGGCTCGGTCATCATGCGCGGGCGGACCTCGATCGAGGAGATCCGCAAAGACCGCTACGCCATCATCATCACCGAAGTTCCCTTTCAGGTGAACAAAGCAGCGATGGTCGAGAAAATCGCTCTTCTTGTCCGTGAGAAGAAGATCGAAGGCATCGCCGATCTCCGTGATGAGAGCGATCGCCAGGGCATCCGCGTGGTTGTCGAGCTCAAGCGCGATGCGGTGGCCGATGTGGTCCTCAACAATCTCTACAAGCAGAGCCCGCTCCAGACCTCGTTCGGTGTGAACATGCTGGCGCTCAATGGCGGCCGCCCGGAGCAGATGACGCTTCGTTCGATCCTCATGAGCTTTATCCAGTTCCGCGAAGAGGTCGTCACCCGGCGGACGAAGTTCGAACTCGGTAAAGCGCGTGACCGCGCCCATGTCCTCTGCGGCATGGCGATCGCGGTGGCGAATATCGACGAAGTCGTGAAGCTGATCCGCAATGCTCCGAACCCAGCTGTTGCGCGTGAAGAATTGATGGCGCGAGAGTGGCCGGCGAAGGATCTCGCACCGCTCGTTCGGCTCGTCGCGGATCCGCGTCACAAACTGTCTGACGAGGGCATGCTCAAGCTGTCGGAGGTGCAGGCAAAAGCCATCCTCGATCTCCGCCTGCAGCGCCTGACAGCACTCGGCCGGGATGAAATCGGGGATGAGCTCCAAAAGCTCGCCGTGCAGATCGAGGACTTCCTCGACATCCTCTCCAACCGCTCGCGTGTGCAGACGATTATCAAAGACGAGATGATGGCGGTGCGTGAGGAGTTCGCGACACCGCGTCGGTCGGAATTCATCGACGCAATCGAGATGGAAGACGAAGACCTCATCACCCGTGAGGATATGGTCGTCACCGTCAGTCACTCTGGCTATGTGAAGCGGACGCCGCTATCCACCTACCGTGCCCAGCGCCGGGGCGGGAAGGGCCGTTCGGGCATGGCGATGAAGGATGAAGATTTCGTCAGTCAGCTGTTTGTCGGCAACACACACACGCCGCTTCTCTTCTTCACAGATCGCGGCATGGTCTATCAGCTCAAGCTCTGGCGATTGCCTGAGGGTGGGCCGACCTCCCGCGGGAAAGCCTTTGTGAACTTGCTGCCTCTGGAGCAGGGGGAGCGCGTCACTGTGATCCTTCCGCTTCCGGATGACCAAGAGGCGCAAGACATCGTCTTTGCAACCCGGTCGGGCAATGTGCGGCGGAACAAGCTCTCTGATTTCGCCAGCATCAACCGGGCGGGCAAAATTGCGATGAAGCTTGATGAGGGTGATGTGCTGGTCGGCGTGAAGCTGGCGCGTCCGGACGAGGATGTTCTCTTCACCACATCTGAGGGTATGGCGATCCGATTCCCGCTGGATACCGTTCGTGTCTTCAGTGGGCGGACATCAACCGGCGTCCGCGGTATCCGCCTCGCAGACGACGATCACGTGATTGGTATGAGCATCCTGCGTCATATCGATGCCACACCGGAAGAGGCACGGGCTTATCTGAAACACGCAGCCGCTATGCGCCGTGCTGCGGGTGATGGTGAAACAGAAGGCAGTGAAGAGGGCGGCGCGGAAGCTGCGCTGAGCTCCGAACGCATCGCGGAGATGTCCGCGGCTGAGGAGTTCATCCTCACCGTGACGGAGAATGGCTACGGCAAACGAACCTCGTCCTTTGAATAC
>CAWUIJ010000247.1:0-3011 GCA_963922235.1 uncultured Parvularcula sp.
CGATTAAGATGCTTTATCAGCATAAGGCGGAGAGACCCATTGGTCGCTGGACGGACATACGAGAAGACAGCCGAGGCCTCTTGGTTCGAGGGCAAATCTTCCTCGATACTGATGATGGGGAGCGGGCGTACCGGCTTGTCCGAGGCGGCGCGCTTGATGGTCTCTCCATCGGCTTCAAGACAAGGCGAGCTAAGAGCACGCGCCAAGGAGGGCGTATGCTGATGGCTATCGACCTCTGGGAAGTCTCGATTGTGACGTTCCCCATGGCGCCGGCCGCCCGCATCACCCGCGTGTCTGAGGTGGGCGAACGCCTCCCTCGCAATCTTTTGTCATCATAAGGACTGATCATGACTCTTGAAACCAAACATCAAAGCGCGGCTGAGAAGGTCGCCTCGCAGGACCTCCTCCACACTTTCGAGGTCTTCAAGGCCGAAAACGATGCGCGCCTCCATGAGATCGAGAAGCGCGGATCTGTCGATCCGCTCCAAGATCAAAAGATTCGCCGTCTCGAAGCGGCCATGAATGAACAAAAAACAGCGCTCGACCGGATCGCGATCAATGCTCTCCGCCACGATAACGGCCATAGCAGTGCGCCCGAAGCCATTGAGCAAAAGAGATCTTTTGAGCAATACATGCGCGCAGGTATCCTTGCAGCGCCCGAGGAAAAGTCGCTGAACGCGAGCACCGATGCCGACGGCGGTTACACCGTTCCGCTCACCATTGAATCAACCATCGACCGTGCCCTGACAGAAGTCTCTCCGTTCCGCAGTTTTGCAAGCGTCCGGCAGATCACATCGGGTACGTACCGTGTGGCGATCAACGAGGCGCCGTTTGCCTCCGGTTGGGTCGGCGAGACAGCCACCCGCCCCGAAACAGCGACACCGTCCATCGCAGGCATCGAGTTCAAAACTGGCGAAATCTACGCCATGCCCGCGGCAACACCGCAACTGCTTGAAGACAGCGCCGTCGATATTGAGGCTTGGATCGCTGCCGAAGTGCGTGGCACATTCGCAGACGCGGAGACGGAAGCTTTCGTCAATGGGTCAGGCACAAACCGCCCGCTCGGTTTCTTGCAAGTGGACTCAGCACCCGAAGCGTCGCGGTCGGCAACAGAGATCGGGACTGTCACCTCGTCCTTGAGCGGTGATGCCTTGATCCAGCTTGTCTACACCCTGGAAGCCAAGTACCGTAGCAATGGTCGCTTCCTCTTTAATCGGAAGACAGCGGAATCCATCCGGAAGCTGAAGGATAGCGACGGGAACTATCTTTGGTCACCTGGCATGACGGCCGGTCAGCCTGCGACGCTTCTTGGCTATCCTGTGAGCGAGATCGAGGCGATGCCAGATCTGGCGAGCGCCGTGGACGCGATTGCCTTTGGCGACTTTGAATCGGGTTATCTGATCGTTGATCGCCGCGGCGTGCAGGTCCTGCGCGATCCGTTCAGCGCCAAGCCTTACGTGCTCTTCTACACCACCAAACGTGTAGGCGGCGGTGTGCAAGACCACGCAGCCATCAAGCTGCTGCGCGGCGCGTAAGGATCATCCGAGGGCGCTATGATACTCGAGCTTATCACCCCGCCGGCCGCCGAGCCCTTTTCGCTGACGGACCTCAAGATTGCCAGCCGCATCGATCACGAAGCGGAAGATGATCTGGTGATGGAGCTCGGGCGGACGGCGCGGCGCTTGATTGAACGACGGCTGAGCATCGCGATGGTCAGCCAGACATGGCAGGCGCTGGTGGTTGATTGGCCATCAGAGCCTGTGCCTTTACGGCCCGGAACCGTGACAGGCATATCATCGGTCGAGGTGGCTTACGGTGAAGCGGATTTTGCTCCCACTGCGGAATGGCGTTTCATTCGATCCGTTCCTCAGACCGTGGACATCACCGCTCCTTGTGAGGTCGACGGCGAGGAATTCCGAGAGCTGCGGATTACATTCGAGGCCGGGGTGTCTGATCCTTCTATGGTACCGGAGGATTTGGTGCGCGCCATATTGCTCCTGACTGCTCATTATTATGAGAATCGCGAAGCTGTGGCAGAGGGCCGTTATGTGGCGATGCCCTTGGGTGTTGAGGCGCTCCTGCAAGGTTTTAGGGAGGCGCGGCTATGATCGGCACGTTACGAGACCGGGTCGAGCTCTTGAAACCGATACGCGTGGCCGATGGCGGCGGCGGGTATGGCATTGATTATCAATCCCTTGGAGAAATCTCGGCGCAGGCGGAGGGGCAGCGCTCCGTACGCGATCGCAGCGTCGAGATGACGACACTCCGCCGCCGCAAGCGCTTTATCATCCGTTCACGTGATGATCTCGTCTTTGAAATGCGCATTGTTCACCGCGGCCAGCATTTTCGGATCACCGATATTCAGGACGACGATCCCAAGGGGCGCTTCATGCAAGTCCTCTGTGAGGAGACGATACAATGATCACTGATGCTGCTTGGTCACTCCAAACCGCTCTCTACAATGCGCTGACCCAGGACAACACGCTCACGCCGCTTATCGGTGAACCAGCGAGGGTCTATGACGCGATACCGACGGACACCGTCTTTCCGTTCCTGCAAATCGGCGCCGGGCAGTTGTCTCCTTATCTTGGAATTGATGGCGGCTTTGAGCACATCATCCGTATCACAGCATTTTCGCGCTGGGGTGGTCGGCAGGAGTGCAAACTGATCGCGGAAGCAGTGAGGGCCCGTCTCCAAAATGGGGGCCTCACGCTCGAAGGGCATCACGTGTTGCAAGCGCGGCTGATCTTTGAGGATCATTTGCGCTACCGCGATCCCGAAACGTTCCAAGGGGCGATGCGGTACCGATTTGTCACTGCACCCGATAGTTTTGTCGAGGCCGCATGACGATCATTCCTGCGGACCAGGCCACTCTCTCCATTATCGAAAACAACGACTTGGTTCCTGTTGCGGCCTTGCGTCGGCACGAGTTGCTCCTTTCTCGTGCGGTGACGGATGTGACCGAGGCGGGAGGAGATGGTTGGCGGCAGGCCGCGGTCATCGATCGTCCG
>CAWUIJ010000248.1:0-2986 GCA_963922235.1 uncultured Parvularcula sp.
TCTTTCGGCCATAGCGAGCAAGCGTCGGTCGATAAGCGAAGCTCATGAGGCCCCAGGTCACAATCCCGAGAGTCAAAGCACCTGCGTCCTGATGGAAGGGAAAGCCGAGCACGGCCATTGGCGCAACGAGGTAGACAAGCACCATCCCCAGAAGGGTGCCGACCAGGAGCAGCGGGCTGTATTGCAGCTGGGTGTAGGCGGTTCTCGCCACCATCAATTCGAGCGATCCGTAGCTGCGATTGTCCCTAAGACTGACCGCTTCGCCGTAGCTCGATGACAAAAAGAGCCCGATGGGCGCGCGGGGCTCGGTGTTTTTGATCCGCTCAGCAAGGGAGCAATCATCGATCAAGGCGCCGCGCATGGCTTCCAGTCCGCCGATTTTTTCCAGCGCATCCCGGCGGATCAGCATCACGCCGCCAGCGGCGCCGGCCACATGACTGGTGACATCATTGATCAAGGGAAAGGGATAGAGCTTTTGAAAGAAGAAGATGAAGGCCGGGATCAAAAGCCCGCCCCAAAAGCCTCGGTCGTCAAGCTTGGCCATGATCGATGTGAGCGCGAGGCCGTCTCTTTCCGCTTTGGCCATCAGCCGGGTGAGGAGGTTTTCGTCCACCACGATGTCGGCATCGGTGAAGAGGATGTAATCGGCGTCGGGCACCTGCTCTTTGACCTCCGCCAATCCTGAATGGAGGGCCCAAAGCTTGCCGCTCCATCCCGCGGGAAGATCCGGGACCGAGACGATTTCGAGCGGCGCTGACCCTCCGGACAGGTTCGCCTCTTTCGCGGTGTCGTCATCGGAATGATCATCGCACAAGAAGACGGTCAGCTGGCCGGGATAGGTGCAACGCCGATGGGCATCGATGACCTGCCGGATCGTGGCTGCTTCGTTGCGGGCAGGAATGACGGCGGCGACGCTTGGCCACGCCTCCGGCGCCTTCGCTGCCGGGAGCAGTTGATCCGCCCGCCAAAACCCGCCGCGCAGGGTCATCAGAAAAACCCAAGCGACAAGCGAGAAAAGGGCGAGCAGCATGATCATAGTAACCCCTTGCTGGACCAGGTCGAATGGGCTCTCTACAAGGGTGACGCGTGCAGTGCATCAATTTTCCTGCCGCGCGGGAAGGGTTTCATGGGCGAGACATATTCCGACGACGCTATCGAGGCGGTCTCCGGCAAAGGGGCAGGGGACGAGAACTTTCCGGTCGGCTCGTTCTTGATCGCACCTCCGCTGCGCCCGCACGTGACAGCCTATTACAATTTTGCGCGCGCAGCGGATGACATCGGCGATCACGAAGAGCTGTCCTCGGACGAAAAGCTCTACCGCTTGGACGCTTATCGGAAGGTTCTGCGCGGGGAGGCGACGGGCCTTTCGAAACCGGCGGCCTTGCGTGCGGCGCTTCTTGAAACAGGTGTTCCTATTGAGCGCGGTTCGGATCTTCTTGGTGCTTTCACCCAGGATGCTGTGAAGTCGCGCTATGCGACCCTTGATGAGCTCTTTGGCTATTGCCGGATGTCAGCTAATCCTGTGGGGCAGTTTCTTCTTGATCTGCACGGGGAAGACCGGGCGATGTTCTCTGCGTCTGATGCTCTTTGCACGTCGCTTCAAATTCTCAATCATCTCCAAGATTGCGGCGATGATCTGCAGGAGATTGACCGCAGCTACCTGCCGCAAGCTTGGCTCGATGAAGAGGGCGCCAAGTTTGACGATGTTCTTGGCGAGGCCTCCACGCCTGGCCTTCGCCGCGTGATCGATCGCCTGCTTGATGTCTGTGATGAGCTGAACACGCAAGCTGAGGAATTGGTCTCAGGGCTGAAGAGCCGACGCCTGGCGGCGGAAAGTGCCGTGATCGTCAGGCTAGCGAAACGACTCCATGATCGCCTGCGCGTTGGGGATCCTGTGGCGGAGCGGGTCGCGCTCAGCAAAACGGACTTTCTCGCCGCGGGTGCCATGGGCGTTTTGCAGTCTGCGTTTCCTCCCAAGAGGGCGGCATGACGGAGGCGATCGAAACCCTCTACCCTCAGCCGATGCAGACAGGCGTTGATCCGCAGGCGGAAGCTGATGCCATCACCAAAGCCTCGGGCACAAGCTTTGCTGCAGGCATGAAAATTCTTCCCAAAGAACGCCGGGACGGCATGCATGCGATCTATGCCTTTTGCCGGCTGGTCGATGACATCGCCGATGGCCCTTGGGGCGCTGACGAGAAGCACAAAGCTCTCGATGCGTGGCGCGAAGAGATCGATGCTCTTTACGCGGGCGCGCCGAGCTCTGTTGTTGGCCATGCGCTCCTGCCTCATGTGAACGCCTTTGATCTTCCTAAGGATGAATTCTTTGAGATGATCAATGGAATGGCGATGGATGCTGACGGCCCCATCGTTGCGCCAACCCGCGAAGAGCTCGCTCTTTACACGCGCCGCGTGGCGGGAAGTGTGGGCGTTCTGTCGATCCGGATTTTTGGGGCTTATATCGGGCCTGTTTCCGATGAGTTTGCTCTTTGCCTCGGGGATGCTCTTCAGCTCACCAACATTCTTCGCGACGTTGAAGAGGATGCTGAGATCGATAGGCTTTATCTGCCCCGTGAGCTTTTAGCCTCCCATGACCTTACTCAGCCTACACCCGGCCTCGTCGCGGGGTCGGAGAGGCTGTCGATGATCCGTGCGGATCTCGGGAAAGAGGCGAAGGCTTGCTATGACAAGGCTCGCCAATTAGCGATGCATCACAAGCGGAAAGACTTGCGTCCGGCGCTCATGATGATGGGCGCTTATGAGGGCTATTGGGAGCGCATGGCGGCGCTCCGCTGGCACCTCGATGGCAAGGCTGAGCTCATGAGCAAGTGGCAGAAGCTCTTCCGTGGGCTGCGTTATGCGCTGTTCGGCCCTGGCGGGCCAAGGGCGGAGCCCGCATGACCGGGACACTGCACGTTGTTGGCGCTGGCCTTGCTGGGCTTTCTGCAGCGCTTCATGCCAAAAGCCAGGGGCGCGAGGTCAGGCT
>CAWUIJ010000249.1:0-2978 GCA_963922235.1 uncultured Parvularcula sp.
GGAAGCTGGAGCATCGCACGCGCGATAGCGACCCGTTGCTGCTGTCCGCCGGAGAGTTGGCTCGCCCGCTTAAACGCCGTGTCGGCGATCCCGACCTTATCGAGCTCAATCACCGCCCGTGCACGTTCGTCGGCAGGGAAATGCTTCAGCATCGAGCTCAAGAACCCTCGCCGATAAAGGCTTCCCGCCAAGACGTTGGTGATGACATCGAGCCGCGGAACCAGTTGGAATTGCTGAAAGATCATCGCACAACGCGCGCGCCATGCATTCAGCTCCTCGCCCTTGAGCGCGAGGACTGACTGACCGTCGAACAGGATATCGCCATTGGTCGGCGTCTCGAGCCTGTTGATGCTGCGGAGAAGTGTCGATTTCCCGGCACCCGAGAGGCCGATGATACCCACACGCTCACCGCGCTCGATCGTCAACGAAATCTCGTCGACAGCGACCACGTCTCCGAACCGCTTCTCAAGCCCTTTGATCTCAAGCATCGAACCCGCCTCATTACCGTTCCGAGAAGAATACACGGGTCAGATCGTGCGTTGCGCGAAGATCTTGTGACATGATCGGCGGTGAACCTCTCGACAAGCTCCTAGGATTGAGCGTTTTGGCGCTGAATCCAGACATTCGCGCCGATGATCACCAAGGCACCGACCCAAAAGCTGGCGCCGGGCTTCTCACCAAAGACGAAAAAGCCGGAAGCCGCGCCGGTGAGGATTCGCAAATAGTCGATGGGTGCCAACGCGCTGATCTCACCCAGCCGAAACGCCTGGAGAGAGATCGGTTGCACCACCAAGATGATCGCACCTAACGCTAGAAAAAGCAGCGGGTCCCAGCCCGTTGGCTGGCTCCATGTCAGCAGGGCCGGAATGAGTGACACCGTGAAATGCGTTCCCGCATTCCACAGCATCAGCGTGCCGCGGCTCTCTGATTTGAGGAGGACTTTGGTCAAAAGAAGGGCACAGGCGAACGCAAATGTTCCGCCTAGGGCGTAAAAGGCAGCAGAGTTATAAGCTGTCAGCGGATCGACAACGATAAGCACCCCAACAAAGCCCAGAGCAACCGCAGCCCAGCGTCGCCACGTGACGATCTCGCCAAGGACCAAAACCCCAAGTGCAACCACCATAAAAGCCCGGCTGAAGCTCAGTGCCTGGAACGTCGCGAGCGGTAGCGAGAGCACCGCCATCACCGTCAGGGTCTGCCCAATGCTCCCCAAGAGGCCACGCAGAAATAATAGCCTTGGACGCGCAACATCCCAAAACCTCGAGCCCCGAAAGGTCAGGATGGGCAACAAGACCGACACCACGATCGCGCTTCTTAAAAAGACAATCTGAAACGCGGAGTAGCCCTCGAGAAACCGAATGACGATCGCCATGCCGCTGCCGAGCAAGATCGCGGCGACCAGGAGAGAGGCCGCCAGTGCATTCTTCTCCACCGCGGTTTTATGGTTATGGGAGCCATAAAGAACATTCCTCGCGGCACGGAATGATAGGACTGCAGCGCCATTTTGGTTTAAAAGGCCAGTGATCTGAGGACGAGGCTTTTTCATTGGCACACTTTCTGATCGCCGGCACCATGGCGTGGGACCGACCTTTGTTTTTGAACCGCCCCCTGAGCGCTGGCGGTCGCGCGCAAGCCATCGGTCAGATGAGCGATGCCTTGGCCCTCCCCGAAGGCCGATTGGGCGGCGGCGGGGCGAATGCAGCCGCGGCCCTGATCAACGCGGGTCACAAGGCCACAGTCGCCAGTGCTGTCACCATCGGTTCCGTGGGTGATCAAATTCTTCGAGCGGCAAATCTGACCGGCATCGACATTCAGTTTGTTCAGCGCACCGATTTCGGTGAACATGCAACGCTGCTTTTGATCGACCCGAATGGCGAACGCTTCATTCTGCGCATGCAAGACTCGTCGAACAGGGCGAAGGCCAAACTCCCAGCTGTGCTGAAAGCATTCGAAAACGCGCTCTCTGCTGCTCAGACAAAGGGCAGTTATGACGGTCTGTTCTTGCGTACCGGAGATGCGTTGAGCACGGCGCGACTTCAAGATTTTAGCGGACCTGTGCTCACCCACGGCCCCATAACGAAAGCAATGCCCACTGATTACGTCGTGGCCTCGCTGGATGATATCCGCACCGCAGGATACCAAGCGCCCGATGCCTTCGCCGAAACAGCGCAACATGTCGGAAGCCGGTTGAAGGCTTTGATCCTCACTGCTGGGGACGAAGGCGGCGTGGCCTACACGCCAAGCGAAAAGATCACGTACCGGTCGCCAAAAGTCCAACAGGTCGACTCGACCGGCGCGGGTGACTGCTTCGCCGCAGGATTTTTGGAAGCCGTTGTCGGTGGTGCAAGCCTTCGCGACGCTCTCAACCACGGCGCGCACTGGGGTGCAGAAACGGCCTCACGACGCGGGTCCGCCTTTTATTCAGAAGAAACGCTCTACCAAGCCTATCGAAAGCAAAGGGACGACCTCTAAACAAGACGGGCTCGAATCTTCCCAGAAATCGTATCGAGGGCCGTCACGCAAATCATATACAGGATAATGATGAAAATGACCTGGTCGAAGGCGAAGATCCGAATACGTTCTTCGAGTTCAAATCCGATACCCCCCGCACCCACGATACCGAGCACCGCCGCGTTCCGGAAATTTGATTCGAGGAAATAAAGCGCCTGACTGGCCATCACGGGAAGCACCTGTGGCAGAGTGGCAAATCGGATGGTGCGCAAATGTCCGCTTCCCGCTGCTCGCATCCCCTCTCCAGGTTTCGGGTCAACGTTCTCGAACGCCTCAGCATAGAGTTTCGACATCACGGGAATATCCGCCAGCACCAACGCGATCACGCCGGCAAACGGACCGAGACCAAACGCCGACACAAAAACAAGCGCCCAGACGAGTGCGGGTACGCCGCGGAAAAAGTCCAAGAACCGTCTAATGAGAAAATGGAGTGGACCGAAGGACACAATCGTCTTGGCACCAACCAA
>CAWUIJ010000250.1:0-2974 GCA_963922235.1 uncultured Parvularcula sp.
TGAGGACGAATGAGCTTTTGACCCACCGGGGTGAAAGGCTTTTGAGGGACGACCACCATGGCCACGAATGCATTGACGACAACCAGCGGCGCGCCGCTGACCCCCGAGGGCGGCCTTTCGCGCTACCTCTCGGAGATCCGCAAGTTTCCGATGCTGGAAAAGGACGAGGAATTCATGCTCGCCAAGCGTTTCTTGGAGCATGATGACCGCGGTGCTGCGCAAAAGCTGATCACGAGCCACCTGCGCCTCGTGGCGAAAATCGCCATGGGCTATCGCGGCTATGGCCTGCCGACCGGTGAGGTCATCTCCGAAGGCAATGTCGGCTTGATGCAGGCCGTGAAGAAATTTGACCCTGATAAGGGCTTCCGCCTCTCGACCTATGCGATGTGGTGGATCCGCGCTTCGATCCAGGAATACATCCTGCGGTCCTGGAGCCTCGTGAAAATCGGCACCACGGCAGCCCAGAAAAAGCTCTTCTTCAACCTCCGTAAGCTGAAGGGTCAGATTGACGCTGTCGAAGAGGGCGATCTCAAGCCTGACGAAGTCGAGCATATTGCAACCAAGCTTGGCGTCACCCACGATGATGTTGTGCAGATGAACCGCCGCATGGCTGGCGGTGACAACTCGCTCAACTCTCCCATGCGCGGCGATGGCGAAGGCACCGCTGAATGGCAGGACTGGCTCGTCGATGAGAACGCCGTCAATGCTGAGGCGCAGCTCGCCCAAGACGATGAGTTTCAGACTCGCATGGAACTCCTCCAGCAAGCCATGGGTGATCTCAACGACCGTGAGAAACATATCCTCACGGAACGTCGGCTGACCGAAGAACCGAAGACGCTGGAGGAGCTTTCCACCGAATATGGTGTCAGCCGCGAGCGGATCCGCCAGATCGAGGTTCGCGCCTTTGAGAAGATCCAAAAGGCGATGAAGAAGCTCGACAAAGCCATGCGTTCGGGCACAGCGCCAGCGGCGTAGACCGCCGCTGTTCAATCGGACAGCAAACAGCGCTTCTTAGGTGACCCCGCCGCCTGAGACAGATAGGGTTCCACCCAAAAAGGGAGGCCCTCATCATGGCATTTGCAGGACAAACAGTTTGGATCACCGGTGCGTCGTCGGGCATTGGCGCGGCGCTCGCGAAGGCGTTTGGTGCGGCAGGGGCGAAGCTGATCCTTTCGGGACGGCGTGAGGATGCACTGAAAGAGGTCGCGGCCGACGCTGGCGCAGAGCACCTCATCCTTCCTTTTGAGGCCACGGACTATGACGCCCTCCCTGGCATTGTTCAGCAAGCGGAGAGCTGGCAAGGTCAGGTTGACGTCCTGATCAACAATGCCGGGATCAGCCAGCGGAGCCTTGCCATCGACACGGATTTCTCCGTCTACGAGAAAATTATGGATATCGATTTCTTCGCGCCCGTGCGCCTGACCCAGCTTCTCTTGCCTGCGATGGTCGAGCGGAAGGCCGGTCATATCGCGATTATCAGCTCTGTTGCTGGCAAGGTCGGGGCACCCCTCCGCACCGCCTATTGCGCAGCGAAGCATGCGTGCTGCGGCTATTACGATGCGCTGCGGGCCGAGGTTGAGACCGCTTACGGGATCCAAGTGAGCGTTATTCTTCCGGGCTCGGTGCAAACGGCGATCGCCACCAATTCCCTCACCGCCACGGGCGATGTGCGCGGCAGCTCCGACGCCAATATCGACAATGGTCTGCCAGCGGAGGAAGCCGCCGCCCGCATCTTGGCCGGGATGGAAGCAGGAGACCGCGAGATCCCGGTCGCTGAAGGCATGGAGGCAGCGGCCCTTCAAATGCGCGCCGCCAACCCCGAGGCAGTCTTCCAGATCACCGCGGAGCAAGGGCGCACCCTCGCCGAAGCGCGCGCCAAGGGTGAGCCGATCGAGCCCACACGGATGGAGTAGCGCCGCTACTCCGTCATGCCGGCGAAGAAGAACAGCGTCTGAACCATAAAGTCGTTGGCCTGGTTCTCATTGGTGAAAAGGACGCAGCCCCAGCCTGTCTCGGGGTTGATCGCCATAATGTTGGTATACCCCCAATTGTTTCCGCCATGGGTGTAGATGCGGCCGACGGGGGTCTCATAGACGGAGAATCCCAAGGCCCAATCGCTGAGGCCGAAGGCGAGCCCTTCCTCATCGGGAGGAAAACTCACGCCTTGGCCAGCAAAGAACGTCGCCGCTTCTTCGTCCGAGAGAATGTCGCCATTCATGAGCGCCTGCATGACCTTGGCATAGTCGACAGCGTTGGAATGCACGGACCAGGCGGCGCCGAAATTCGTGCCCTCATTGTTCTGACGATCAAGCGGGACGGACCGCTCGCCTTGATAGCCGAGCGCCTTGCGAGAGAATTGCTCCTCTGACTGAAGGAAGTGCGTGTCCTGAGCGCCCGAAACGGCAGTAATGCGCTCTTTCACAATCGCGTCGAGGCCCGCTTCGTCGACCTCCAAGAGGTGCATGAGGACATCGGCGAGGTACTCATACCCCTCGCCCGAATAGCGGTAGCTGGTCCCTGGCTCGAAGGCGAAGTTCAAGAGTCCGTCGGGCTCATTCCGGCGCCAGTTGGGAAGACCGGTTTGGTGGCTCAGCACCATGCTGGCCGTGATCACGTCGGCCTCGGGAAAGCCCTCAAGATCCGGATGCGGCATATATTCGGCGAGCGGCGTGTTGAGATCGAGCAGGCCCTCGCTCGCCAGGCTGACGGTCAAGGCGCCGAAGAGCGGCTTGGAGAGAGAGGCTGCCTCGAACAGCGTGTCGTCTTGGACCGGGGTGCCTGCTTCGCGGTCGGCCAACCCGGCGACATGGCTGAAGACGATCTCGCCGTCATTGATCATCGCGACGGACAGACCCGGCACGACACCGTCTGCGATCGCTTGATCAAAGTAAGCGGTGAGCGCGTCTCGTTCGACCTGCGCGCCTGAGCCTAAAAAGACTGGCGGTTCAGGAACGTGCGGCGCCTCTGGCTCTTC
>CAWUIJ010000251.1:0-2923 GCA_963922235.1 uncultured Parvularcula sp.
CCTCAACGGCTAGAGAGACTTCGGTCCCAGTCGCGATCAACGTGATGTCGCGGCGGCCTTCAGGTTCGACCAAAACATAGCCGCCTTTTGCCGTCGGATTTCCATCCACAGGAACAGTGCGGACCTGCGGGACGCTCTGGCGCGAGAAGGCGAAGAGTGACGGGCCGTCTGTGTGCAACGCGACCTCATAGGCCTCTAGTGTCTCCACCAAGTCGGCTGGACGAAACACATGCAAACCCGGAATTGCCCGCAGGCTTGCAAGGTGTTCAATCGGTTGATGAGTTGGGCCGTCTTCACCAAGCCCAATCGAGTCATGGGTCATGACAAAGAGGGTTTTGGCCTTCATCAGCGCGGCCATTCTGATCGCGTTGCGCATGTAGTCGGAGAAGACGAGGAAAGTCCCCCCATAAGGCACAAGACCGCCGTGAAGGGCGATCCCGTTCATGATCGCCCCCATCGCGAATTCCCGAACACCGTAGTTGATGTATCTTCCAGTCTGCGCTGCACAAAACGGCTCAGCCGTTGCTGCGGTTCTTGTAAGGTTGGACCCTGTCAAATCAGCCGATCCGCCGATCAGCTCTGGTAGAAGCTCTGTAAAGAGTTCTAGCGCGACCTGGCTTGCTTTCCGGGTTGCGATAGCTCCGGGCGTGTTAATGGCCTTCTTCTTGGCCTCTTCGATACGCTCTTGAAGACCATCGACCAAGTCTCCCTTCATGCGCCGGGCATATTTCTGAGCATAGTCCGGTGCGAGCTCTGCGACACGCTCCTGCCATGCAATATGTGCGTCTCTGCCTGTACAACCGAATGACCGCCAGGCCGAAAGGTGTTCGGGGGGAATCTCGAAAGGCGCGTCTGGGAGATTCAAAGCGCGCTTTGTGGCCGCTGCTTCGTTGGATCCGAGCCTCGCGCCGTGGATCCCCGACGTTCCGGCCTTCGTCGGTGCACCATAGCCTATGATTGTCCGAAAGATCACGAGCGACGGCTTGCCAGCTTCGGACTTGGCCGCAGCGAGCGCATCATCGATTTCGGTGTGGGTATGCCCACAGGCTTCCAGAACGTGCCACCCCATGGCCCTGAACTTCGCAGCAGTATCTTCGGTGAACGACAGGTCAGTGCTGCCATCAATTGTGATCTTGTTGCAGTCATAAAGGACGTTCAGCTTGCCAAGGCCCAAATGCCCTGCGAGCGAGGCCGCTTCCTGACCGACGCCCTCCATAAGACAGCCATCTCCAACAAAGACCCACGTTCGATGGTTGCAGACATCAGCCCCGAAGTCGTCGCGTAGTCGCCGCTCTGCAATAGCCAGACCGACGGACATTGCGATCCCCTGCCCCAGTGGTCCGGTCGTAACCTCGACACCTGGCGTATGCCCCGTTTCGGGGTGCCCCGGCGTCTTGGAGCCCTTCTGGCGGAAAGCCTTGATGTCACCCAATTCCAACCCCGGCACGCCAGTGAGGTAAAGAAGGCCATACAGAAGGATAGAGGCATGACCGTTCGACAGCACGACTCTGTCGCGATCTGGCCAATGAGGTTTTGAAGGATCAAAGATCAGGTGTTTTGCATAGAGAACGGTGGCAATGTCGGCCATGCCCATCGCTGCTCCGGGATGACCATGACCCGCGGTCTCTACGGCATCGATGGCCAGACCACGCAGCACATTTGAAAGGCTTGTCAGATCGATTTTGGGGGATGATGTCGTGTTCATGGTTTTCTGGATATTCCGCTGTGTGGCATGCAACCGACCTGGGATTCCAGCTTCGGCACATGCGCTGTCGCAGTACGTTCGGCACCTGAGAGGTCGTAGGGTTGTGTTTGAACGATTGCTAGGCCGCGCCGCGCACTGTACGTGCTCCGTGCTGAAGCGCCTCGAAAGCTGCGAAGCGGCGCTCATGAAGGGCGCGCAACTCACCACTGGCTGGATCGTATTGCGCCCCAAGCGACGACATTGCTTGCATGGCGTCGGTGACAGTTTCGTATTGACCGGCGGCTACTGCCCCCAGCATCGCAGACCCTAACAATACCGGCTCAACTGTTTCGGGTTCGGCAAAAGGGATACCTGCAGCATCGGCCAGCAATTGCTTTATGATCGGATCGGCACCCGCCCCTCCGCTGATGACAACGAGCTCGGGACGGACCCCGCTTGCACTTTGCACGTCAAGGATCTGGCGCAAACCGTAGCCGAGACCAAGAATGCCCGCGACGTAAAGCGCAACCAGTGAATCTTCGGTCGCGTGATGATCAAGCCCCGAGATGATGGCCTTCGCCTCCGGGTCTGCAAAAGGCGCGCGGTTCCCAAGAAACTCAGGGACAACCACGATGTCCTTGGCAAGCAAAACAATCTCAGATGGGCGCAAGTCTGTTTCCGATAGCTTTCCAAGAAGATAGTCGAGGACGCCGCAACCGGCCTTCTTTGCGGCCAGTCTTGCCGCGGGGTATGCGGGATGGAATTTCACCAATTGTGCAATGGCGTGCCCCGCTGCCGATTGCCCACCCTCGCTAAGCCACAAGCCAGGCACCATTGCAGAATAATATGGTCCCCAGACACCGGGAACGAATGCCTTTTCAGTCGAAGATGACATTGTGCAAGCCGATGTCCCGAAGACATAGGCCATCCGCGCCGTCTCACCTTCGTGCGGGCCCGCAGCTCCGATGGTGCCGACACCGCCTGCATGCGCATCGATCAGCCCGGCCCCGACAGCAGTTCCTGGCTCCAGTCCGAGGGCCTTGGCCGCGTCCACCGTCAGCCCATTGCCGAGTGGCGTGCCCACATCAACGACCGATTGCCCGATACGCGCAAAGTCTGCGTCGGCCAGCTCAGCGAGCCCAACAGTCTCGAAGTAGGACCTGTCCCAGGCTTTCTCATGGGCAAGGTATGTCCATTTGCAGGTGACCGTACAAACCGACCGCGACAGATCACCCGTCG
>CAWUIJ010000252.1:0-2921 GCA_963922235.1 uncultured Parvularcula sp.
GTCGTGCCGCGATCGTAAAGCAAATTGAATTCAGCATAGCGGCCGCGGCGGAACATTTGTTCCTCGCGGTCGCTTTGCGTCCAGTGCTGGTTCATGCGCTTGGCGACTAACGACGGGTAGGCGCTTAAGAACTGCTCGCCGACGGCTTGGGAGACTCCGAAGTCGGCTTCCCAATCGCCCGTGTCGAGGCGATCGTAAAAGATGCCGCCGACACCACGATGCTCTTGGCGGTGGGGAAGGTAGAAATACTCGTCGCACCAGGCTTTCCAGCCTTCGAAATCGCCGGAAGGGGACGCGGCGCAAGCGTGCTGCATGGCGTTCAGGAACTCCGTCGTGTCCTGGTGATCCTCCGTCCGATAAGCGTCCATCATGGGGTTGAGGTCACCGCCGCCGCCGAACCAGGCTTTGGTCGTGACAACAAAGCGCGTGTTCATATGGGCTGCGGGTGCATGCGGGTTGCGGGTGTGGGCAATCAGGCTGATCCCTGCAGCCCAAAACCGTGGGTCGTCTTCAGCGCCAGGGATTTGAGCGCGAAACTCTGGTGAAAACTCGCCGAAGACCTCGGATGTGTGGATGCCAGCCTTCTCGAAGACCTTCCCGCGCAGCATGGCCATGATCCCGCCGCCAGCGTTCTCGCCTCGCTCCCAAGGCTCGCGTTCAAACCGGCCGGGCGCGTCATCGCCATAAAGTTCAGGATCAGCTGCGTCTTCAAGCGCCTCAAACGCAGCGATCATCTGGTTTTGCAGGTCTTTGAACCACGTGCTGGCGCGGCTCTTTCTGGTCTCAAGCATATCCATGCTGCCCGCCTAGGCCGCGCCGGAGCCTGAGGAAATGCGGAGTTCGCCTTATAGAGCGGAATTCAGCTGCCGAACGGCTTCGGACAGCACGACCGCGCCTGCGACTGTGAGATTGAGGCTCCGTGCGGCGGGAGCCATGGGAATCACCACGCGTTCGTCAGCCAGCGCGTGAATATCGTCCGGCACGCCGGCGCTTTCCTGACCGAGAAGCAGGAGATCGTCCTCGCGATAGGCGATGGACGTGTAGGGCACGGCAGCCTTGGTTGTCAGAAGCACAATCCTGCCAGGTGTTTGCGCCTTGAAGGTGGAAAAGTCAGCGTGCCGCGTGAGGGCTGCGCTGTAGTCGAGCGCCACGCGATCAATGTCTTTCGCACGCCATGGAAACCCGCAGGGTTCCACAACGTCCAGTGGTGTATCGAAGCATGCGGCAATTCGAATCGCCGCTCCTAGGTTTGCAGCAATCTCTGGCTGATAAAGAACGAGTCTTGGCATGGCTGCGCGACCCCATAGCGCGTGGACATTAGATGCGACGCGAGGCACTCCGTCGCTGGACGCCGCGGGCAGCCCATGGCATGCCCCGGCTAGAAAGAAGAAGGTTTATACGCGACGATGAGTTCGACGACCGACACACCTGATGGTCAAGTCCCTCAGCTCACAGGCGATTGGGTCACACCCGAGCCAGATGCTGAGCCCACAAAGCGCGATTTTATCCACTTGCTGGCTGGCGGCACGGCCGCAGCAGCAGGTGTTGGGATCGTCATTCCGCTTGTTTCACAGCTTGCGCCCGACGCGGCTGTGCGCGCCTTGGCCACCAAAGAGGTGAGCATCGCAGGCATTGAGCCGGGCATGGCGACCAAGACGGTGTGGCAGGGTAAGCCGGTGTTCATCCGTCGTCTGACTGAAGCTGAGCTGACAGCCGACGCAGAAACGCCGCTGGGTTCGCTACCTGATAAAGAGGCGCGGAACGAGAACTTGCCTGATAGCGCAGAGGCCGATGTCGCTGGCCGTGTGACGCGGGATGAGTTCGTGGTTGTCCTCGGCGTCTGTACCCACCTTGGCTGTGTGCCGCTCGGCACCGCTGAAGGCGAAAATAAAGGTGAGTATGGCGGCTGGTTCTGCCCTTGCCACGGTAGCCACTACGACAGTCTTGGCCGGATCCGGAAGGGTCCAGCGCCAGACAACCTGGCTATCCCGCCACTTGAGTTCCTGTCCGACACAACCATTCGTTTGGGGTAAGACGATTATGTCCCACGAAAGCACCTACAACCCGTCCACGGGCATTGAGAAATGGATTGATCGGCGGATGCCGATTGTCCGTCTCGGTTATGACAGCTTTATCGATTTCCCGACGCCGAAGAACCTGAACTACTGGTACACGTTTGGTGTGATCCTCACGATCGTGCTCGGTGTGCAGATCGTATCTGGTGTCGTCCTTGCGATGCATTACGCATCCCACGTCGATTACGCTTTTGAATCGGTCGAGCACATCATGCGTGATGTGAACTATGGCTGGTTGATCCGGTACACCCACGCCAACGGCGCCTCGATGTTCTTCCTCGCGGTCTACGCGCACATCGCTCGCGGCCTTTATTATGGGTCGTACAAAGAGCCGCGTGAGCTTCTCTGGATCATCGGTGTGGTGATCTTCCTTCTCATGATGGCGACAGCGTTCATGGGCTATGTGCTTCCATGGGGTCAGATGAGCTTCTGGGGAGCGACGGTGATCACGAACCTGTTCTCAGCGATCCCGCTGGTCGGTGATCCGATCAAGACGCTTCTCTGGGGCGGTTTCTCGGTCGATAACCCCACGCTCAACCGCTTCTACGCGCTGCACTATTTGCTGCCATTCCTGATTGCGGGCGCAGTGATCCTGCACATCTGGGCTCTGCACGTTCCGGGTAACAACAACCCGTCCGGTGTCGAGGTCAAAGACGTCAAGAAAGACACCGTGCCGTTCCACCCGTATTACACGGTCAAAGACGGTTTCGCGGCGGTACTCTTCCTGATCGTCTTCGCGGCCTTCGTTTTCTATATGCCGAACAGCCTGGGGCACCCGGACAACTATATCCAAGCGGACCCGCTTGTGACGCCGGCGCACATCGTTCCGGAATGGTACTTCCTGCC
>CAWUIJ010000253.1:0-2885 GCA_963922235.1 uncultured Parvularcula sp.
TCGGCGCTGCGGGCCGGGGCTACGGCATGGTCCAGCGGGAGGGCGTGCCGCAGTCGCCCATCGTGCCCGCGGCGATTCTCTACGACCTCGCCAATGAAGGCGACAAAGCATGGGGTACGGAACCTCCCTATGCGGCCTTAGGAGAGAAGGCTTACCACACAGTCTCAGATGAGGTGCCTCTTGGGAATTTTGGCGCAGGTCTCGGCGCTACAGCCGGAGCCCATGACGGAGGGCTCGGCACGGCCTCTTGGGTGACGGAGGATGGCTACACGATTGGCGCGCTTGTGGCGGTCAATCCTTTTGGCTCTCCCTATGTGCCGGGCACGAACCAGTTTTGGGCTGCGCCCTTTGAGGTTGATGGTGAGTTTGGAGGCAGGGGCTTCCCTGAGCATGCGTCCGTTTCGGGCCTTCCCCCCGATACCAAAATGGCGGGCGCGACGCGCAGCAACACCACGATTGCCATCGTCGCCACCGATGCAGACCTTCCTGTGACCGAGCTCGAGCGCCTGGCGATCATGGCGCAGGACGGCCTCTCGCGCGCCATCCGCCCCGCCCATGCTCCGGTTGATGGTGATGTCGTCTTCGCCGTCACCACCGCGGAAAAAGAAGTCAGCATGCCGCTCTTCATGGCCTCGGGCATCCTCGGCTCCATCGCCGGAGACGTCCTCGCCCGCGCCATTGCGCGGGGGGTTCATGCGTCAGAAGATGCGGCCTAGGGCTTAGCCCGTTCGCCATAAAAGGCGCGGCGGTAGGCGGCGGGGGAGATGCCGACATGGGTGCGGAAGCGACGGCTGAGATTGTCCGCAGACCCAAGGCCGGTGGCGAGGGCGATGTCGTCGATGCTGGCCTGGCTTGACTCCAGCATGGCCTTGGCGGTTTCTACGCGGGTTTGGATCAGCCAGTGGCCGGGGCTTTGGCCTGTTGCTGCCACAAACCGTCTGCTGAAGGTCCGTTCACTCATATTGCAAAAATCAGCCATGGCTTCGAGTGGCCATGCGGCCTCGGGTGTCTTGCGGATCGCGTCGAGGAGCTGGGGGAGTGCGCCTTCGCGGGTCTGCGGCACGGGTGCTTCGACGAACTGGAGCTGACCGCCTTGCCGATGGGGCGGAACCACCAGGCGGCGTGCGACGCTGTTGGCGGCCTCGACCCCTTTGTCTTTCCGCACCAGGTGAAGCAGCATGTCGAGGCCCGCAGCTGATCCTGCTGAGGTCACCACATCGCCTTCATCGACATACAGAACATCACGCTTGAACGCGACCTGCGGAAACGTGTTCTGGAATCGGTCAGCATACAACCAATGTGTCGTGGCGCTCCGCCCCTCAAGCACCCCAAGCTCGGCTAGCAAAAAGGCGCCTGAGCAGATGCTGACGAGCCGGGAGCCTCCTTGGTGTGCATCCATGAGCGCTTGCCGCAGCGCGCCGCTCGGCGCTCGGTCGAGTGGCCAGCCGGGCACGACGATGGTTCCTGCACGGTTGAGGCCTTCAAGCGCGGTGTCGGCATCCAGGCGCAGCCGTCCATCCCGCGAGATCACTGATGTCGTTTCAGAACATGTGATCAGCCGGTACCAATCCGAACCCATCTCAGGGCGTTCGAGGCCAAAGACCTCCGCCACCAGTTGATACTCAAAGCCGTAGAAACCGTCGGGCATCAGCGCGGCAACGAGAAGGGTGTCAGGCGTTACGTTTGGCAAGATCAATCTCATCAATGTCGATATTGCCAATACCCCTAAAGCCGCTTCCCCCGCAACCTGCATGGGTCAATCAAGCAGAGAGGAATGCCGACCATGACGAATGAAGTGACCAAAGTGCCGCCCGCAGCACCGCTCGATGCCGAACGGCACTTCTCCGCGCAATTCGCCTACGAGACAGATTGCTGGGATGTGCACGAAGCGATGGAGGCAGACGCGCCTGGGTTTGTTCTGCTCGATGTGCGCAGTCCGGCTTTGTTTGCCCAAGGCCATGTTCCGGGGGCGATTAATCTTCCGCACGGTAAGATCATCGGTAGCAAGATGCGCGAATGGTCTGAGGACACTGTGTTTGTGACCTATTGCGCGGGGCCGCATTGCAATGGCGCGGCGAGGGGCGCGATCCGGCTTGCGCAGCTGGGCCGGCCTGTGAAAATCATGACGGGCGGCGTGATGGGGTGGTTGGATGAAGGCTTTAGCCTGGAGGATGAGGTCAAGGAGCCAGCGGTGACCTGATGGACAGTTTTCGTATCCGGCCCTGGGTGGATAGCGACGCGGCGCCGCTTCTCGAGTTGATGACGGCGCTGGCCGAGTTTGAGGGTTATGCGGAGGACTTTCGTGTGACTCAACAGGCTTTGCTTGAAAACGGAAAAGGGGACGACCGCCGGTTCGAGGCGTTCGTCGCTGAAGAGATCGCGTCGGGAAAGCTCGCCGGGATGGCGGTGATCTATCAACAACCCTGGACCTATGATCTTCAGCCCACAGTGGTTCTCAAAGAGCTCTTTTTGGCCCCTGGGGCGCGGCGGTTTGGGCTCGGGGCGAAGCTCTTTGATGCGGTGAAAACGCGCGCGCGGGAGATCGGCGCATCACGGATCAATTGGACTGTTCTTGCCAGCAACGATCGAGCCAAGGCGTTTTATCGTGATCTCGGGGGCGTTCACGATGAGAAATGGGAGCCATGGACCCTTACGCTGACCGATCAACACTAGCCGTAGCGATCCCGGACGGAGAACGTTCGAGCTCACCCCAAAGACGCGACTACGGCACGACCTGTCAGGTCGCCCCATCAGAGGGCATTTGGCCTGTGAGATCAAAAATGGCGACCCCTGCAGGACTCGAACCTGCAACCGTCGGATTAGAAGTCCGGTGCTCTATCCAGTTGAGCTAAGGGGCCATTGAGCGCGGGCCATAGCATGCGTTC
>CAWUIJ010000254.1:0-2829 GCA_963922235.1 uncultured Parvularcula sp.
CGTGCCCGTCGCAGGAACAGCCGTGGGCGGAGTGGTTGGCGGCGCGAGCCTCACCTCCGTCGTCACCCCTGTCGACATGCTGATCCGTACAACGAAATATGGATACAAAAAGGCGATGGGCACCCAGGGCGTCCACCGCAGCCAGGCCGCGGCCAGCCTCTATTACTATGGCGGCCTCATGTATTACGCCGGGTCCAACGAAACCGACGACCCCCGCCGCTACGCCGCCCTCGAAGCCCTCATCGTCCTCCTCGACGTGGAGCTAGAAAGCGTCATGGCGAACCAGGACCTGGAGAGGATCGCGAAGCGGCTGAAGTCGGTGTGAGGCCGACCTGTTGACACGTCACTGTTGAGAGAGCAGACGCGCCCCGCAACCGATGGAGGCGATCATGGCTAAACGCACCAAAGACTTCGACGACCTCCCCTCCTTTCGAGGTGACGTCTAAGCGCCGCAAGGGCTTCCCCAGCGAGACCAACGTCAAACGCGGCCACCGGTTTATCCGTGGCGGCGACAAAGAACTCATCGAGAAACTCGGTCGCAACGATCCGTGCCCATGCGGCTCCGGACGGAGCTTTCAAGAAATGCTGCCTCAAGGGAGGCAGATTTCGATGGGAGCAACAGGGATAACTATTGGCGGTAGTTTATCCGTTTACCGACCACGTGGCTCCTTCGGAGGAGCCGATCACTTTGATTGCGGTTGTTCGCGAAAAAGTCGCCATAAACGAATGATGGACGCTCAGAACAAGCTCTTGCAAAGCCTGATCGGCTTCTAGTGGCAAGACCTTTAGCCCAATGGACTTACACTTACTAATCCCAAAATGATGGCTGTGCCCACTCGTATTATCGTAATCCATCAGTTGCACAACTGCAGACTCGGCAGCTTGGCTTGGATCGGGCTCGCTACTTAACATTCCGGACTTGAGCCAGTCAGTAATCATTGTTCTAGCGCCGTCGACCGCTCGCTCGCAGTCGCCAATAAAAGTCGGGGGATACTTGTCGAACACACGTTGCCACAACAGAGTACGACGTGGATCTTTCTCAATCTCATAGATGGCGCGCTCAATTTCACTAAGTACACCCATAGCAGGCATACCGTTAATCTGTGGGTCAGTTGGCCCCAGGCATGCGTGCTTTGCCATTGTAACAGTGTCTGCTGCACAAGAGATCATCGTGCCAGCGGACATAGCGATCTGCGGAACCGTAACCCGAATGTTTCTATCAAACATTCTGTACAAATACTCAACAATACCGCGTGTGGCCTCGATCCCGCCGCCGGGAGTATGAAGTATTAGCTCCAAACCACGTGTGCGGTCGACGCTATGTATCGTCGCCATAAAGCCATTAATGTCATTATCACTAATAGCGCATTCAGGATGAATGCGGCCAGCTGCATCTTTTTTCTGCAAAAACCCGGAATAGTAAGCGATAACGGGGCGAGTCATCTTTTCAGATAACTCGCCTAAAAACTTAGTTCTGAGATCGTCACAGGCTTTTGCCGCATCAACACCAGCAGCAGTTTCGGCGTCCAGCTTATCGTTAATCTGATTCCAGGTCGGCATGCTCTTCTGTTTCGGTATATGACTTCACGCTAATCGGCGTAAACTCACCATATGCCGAAAGAGAAATCTCTATGCCAGCGGATTTATTATCAGATTCCCCTGTCCGCTCGCTTCCCACACCCACACCAACTGCAGCCAGTTTTTCAATAAGGTCCATGGGTTCCTCGCTCGTGCGCCATTGTATACTGACAGTCGCAACTTGGGATTACATTAACGAAATCAGTGGATTTGGCAACAATTCCAAGAGCGAAGACTGACATTTCGCGATGGCTGTGGCAGTAAAGACTCACATTTACCAGGACCATTTCACTCCACATCCACGTAAAGCTTGTCGCCCTTGTCGCGGTAGAGCTGGCTCATCTCTTTCATGCCTTTTTCCCGCTCGGCGTCGCTCATGCGTTCGAGGTCGGCTTTTTCGTTGTCGCTGAGGCCGCCGGCATAGTCGCGGACGTCTTGGGTGATCTTCATGCTGCAGAATTTGGGGCCGCACATGGAGCAGAAATGGGCGGTCTTGTGCGCCTCTTTCGGCAGGGTCTGGTCGTGGAAGTCCCGCGCCGTTTCGGGGTCGAGGGAGAGGTTGAACTGATCCTCCCACCGGAACTCAAACCGCGCGCGGGAGAGGGCATCGTCCCGCAGCTTCGCCGCTGGATGCCCCTTGGCGAGGTCCGCCGCATGGGCCGCGAGCTTATAGGTCACGACCCCGACCTTGACATCGTCGCGGTTCGGAAGACCCAAATGCTCCTTAGGCGTCACATAACAAAGCATCGCCGTACCGAACCAACCGATCATCGCCGCGCCAATGCCTGACGTGATGTGGTCATAGCCCGGCGCGATGTCCGTCGTCAGCGGCCCGAGGGTGTAGAACGGCGCCTCACCACACTCACGCAGCTGCTTGTCCATGTTTTCCTTGATCTTATGCATCGGCACGTGGCCGGGCCCTTCGATCATCACCTGGACGCCGTGATCCCAAGCGATTTTCGTCAGCTCACCAAGCGTCTCAAGCTCCGCAAACTGCGCACGGTCATTGGCATCCGCGATCGAGCCCGGACGCAGGCCATCACCCAGCGAGAAGGTGACGTCATAGTCGCGCATGATCTGACAGATCTCAGCGAAATGGGTGTAGAGGAAGCTCTCCTTGTGATGCGCCAAGCACCACTTCGCCATGATCGAGCCGCCGCGCGAGACGATGCCCGTGACACGATCCGCCGTCAGATGGATGTAAGGCAGACGCACACCGGCGTGCACGGTGAAATAATCGACGCCCTGCTC
>CAWUIJ010000255.1:0-2816 GCA_963922235.1 uncultured Parvularcula sp.
GACATTATCGCGATGTCACCTTATTCTGTTAACCATATACGTGACGCGTTCCGATAGAATCTCGGTAGTGCTGATTCCGAGCATTCCTATTTCTACCGTGCTGACTGGAGAACCGTCACCATGATCCGCGTCCTTTTGATCTTATCCCTCGCCCTTTTGGCTGCCTGTTCACAGAACCGCTCGCTCGGCGATCGCATTGATGACACGTCGGCCAGCCTCACGCTCAAGCGCAAACTCCTATTCGAACGGGATGTGCATACGGGCGACATCGATATGACCTTTTTCGAGGGCCGTTTGTTGCTCGCAGGAACCGTCCGTTCTGAGGCGGATGCCGTGATCGTTGAAGAGAAAGCGGCTGACATCAGCGGGGTCGACGAGGTCATCAATGAGCTCGTCGTGGGTCCGCGCACCGCTTTGGCTCAAGGCTCACGCGACACCGTCATTGACCAGCGTCTGCAGACCGCCCTCCTCGCCGATACCGGCGTGAAAGCTGGCAATTACCGCGTTTTGGTCAGCCAAGGCGTCGTCTATCTCTTGGGCGTCGCGCAAGGCCCCAACGAGCTCACCCGTGTCACAGGACAGGCTCAAGCGCTTGATGGGGTGAAAGAGGTAGTCAGCCACGTTATCTATCTGCGAGATCCCCGCCGCGGAAGGTAACTTGTCCATTGAAAATCGCGATCCAGACTGACCCGTTCCCTGGCCTCCAGGTGCGCGGCGACACCACTTTTGCCCTTGCCTTGGAAGCCCAAGCGCGAGGCTTTGACCTATACGAGTACCGCGCGGAGAAATTGCAGCTCCACGGCAACAAGGTCTCGGTCGAGGCCCTTCCGCTTGCGACCTTGCGTGATGAGCAAGGCAACCATGTCGAGCACGGCGCCCCTGTTGTCCTCGACTTGGCCGAGATGGATGTGGTCCTCATTCGGCAGGATCCACCCTTCGACATGGTCTACCAAACGGCATGCTACATCCTGGAAAAGCTGCCTGAGAGCGTCCTTGTCCTGAACAACCCTGCCGAGATCCGCGGAGCACCGGAAAAGCTCTTCGTCATGGACTTTCCCGAGCTCATGCCGCCGACTTTGGTGACGAGTGACGAAGCCGCGATCCGCGCCTTCCGGGAGGAGCACGAAGACATCATTCTCAAGCCACTTTACGGGAATGGCGGCGCGGGGGTCTTCCGTGTGAAACCGGAGGACGAGAATTTCAGCTCTCTGATCGAAATGTTCTTATCCGAGAATCGTGCCCTACCCATCATCGCGCAAGCCTATCTCAAAGAGGTGCGCGGCGGCGATAAGCGGGTCTTGATCCTGGATGGCGAACCCGTCGGTGCGATCAACCGTGTTCCGGCCGATGGCGAAGCGCGCAGCAATATGCATGTGGGCGGACGGCCAGAAGCCTCTGACCTCACCGAGCGCGATTTAGAGATCTGCGCCGCGATCGGCCCCGAGCTCAAGCGTCGCGGCCTTGTCTTCACGGGGATCGATGTGATCGGCGGTTGGATGACCGAGATCAATGTCACAAGCCCTACAGGCATCCGTGAGCTGAAGAATTTTGGCGGCCCCGATATGGCTGCGCTCTTCTGGGACTGGTGCGAAGCGAAAACGACATAAGGGCGAGCCCGAAGGCCCGCCCCTCTTTCATGATCCATCGCGCTGCGGGCCGTTAGGGGGCCAGCGGCGGCGCGGCGACGAAGGGTTCGACGAGATCCGCCCAAGCTTCGCTCCCGTCGTCGTCCTCGTCCTCAAACAGCCACCACGGCACACCGTACCGTCCGTAACCGCCATAGAAGAAGCCTAGCTTGCGCCAAAAGCCTCGACGCTTCCAAGGCCGCGCTTCAACCTCAGACCGAACAAAGGCGTTCGCCCATTCCCAAAGCGGCGTACCTTCGACGGCCAGGTCATAGTACCTGTCTGTGTCAGGACAGAATGTTCCATCAACCGCTCCGCCCTGAACTGCCGTGTGCGAATAAGCGACAAGACCAAAGCAAAGCGGGTTTCCGCCGCTGACAATGTAGCGCTTATACCGCTCCGGATACGCATCGTGAATGGGCTGGTGGACGTTGTCCAAGATCGTCCGGTAGGTCGCCTGATCGATCGGAACGAAGGGCGGGAAGCCCGGTGAATTCAGACCCACAAAGAAGCTATTCGTCAGATCGCCATCTGTGGAATAGAAGGCTTCCTGAATGGTCCGGTCATTATCAAGACGCCAACGGATGATCCCTGAACTGTCACCCAGCGGATCACATAGCCCCCGGCGGACACAGCTTCGAGGATAGAACTGATCGAACTGCCAATCATCCACCCGCGCTTGTGCCGCATCGGGCGTCAATGTCGGATCCGAAGCAATCGGCCCGGCATCGTTATAGACATAGAGGTCCACATCATTGCCGTAGATGAACCGGGCGAGGAACGGCGCGAACACCACCGAACCCACACCGCCCGCACTTGATCCAGCCACAAGAACTTTCTCCGGGTCACCGAAAACATCCTTGGCGACATCCATCCCGGCACTGAGATTTCTGAGGCCCCGATGATGGCGCGTGCCAAAATCCGGATCCTCTTCGACGGCGTTGTCCCCACCAAAGACTGATCCGTCGCAGTAGGGCATGTAGACCACTGACCAATCACCAAGGTCGTTGACCACGCTGCCGTCAGGTGAGCCTTGCGAGAAAATGCCTGGCAAGAACGCAGCCGGCGGCGGCTCTTGACCAGCGACGCTGGTGCTGCAATTCGCTGCCCCTTCCCAGCAAGCTCCGCCGCCTTGCAGGAAGAGAATGACTTTATCAGGATCACCGGCCTTGGTGAAAACCGAATAATCTG
>CAWUIJ010000256.1:0-2795 GCA_963922235.1 uncultured Parvularcula sp.
GGAAAACTTGCCTACGAGCGGCCAATGCCCTCACTCGCAGTTCTTCTCGTTCCGCTTTTTGGAACCATAGCCATCGGCGCGTTCGCCCGCGGCTCTCGCCTTTTTGATAGCGAAGACGCCCGCCGGTTCAGCCGCTTTGTCTTCACGATCGCGATGCCGATTGCGGCGTTTGATTTTTTAAGACAAAGCGATCCGCCCACCGACATTCTTCTTGGCTTGGGCACAGCCTATCTCGTCGGCCTCGCTATCACCGCTGCCGCTGCTTTTGTCGTCAGCCGCACGCTTCTCGGTCTGACGATCAGAGAGGCTGGCGCCGCCGTTTTCGCTAGCACCTGCGGCAACGCCATTTTCCTCGGCATACCGATCGCTCTTGCTGTGCCTGAGTGGACAGCGCCGTTCTTCATGCTCGTGATGTTTGAAGGCACCTTTGTCTTTGCGATTGGTACAGCGCTGATGACCTGGCCCGAAGGCGATGGGGCGGCAGGCCAGCTTGTGGAGAGCGTCCTTGGAGCGATAGGCCGGGCGTTCAAAAACCCGATCATCATCGGCACCCTCTTGGGGCTTTTTGCGTCCATCCTCGATCTGCCGATGCCCGAGCCGCTAGCGCAGCTTTTAAGCTTCATGTCGCGTGTGGTGGGGCCCGTTGGTCTCTTTGTCTTGGGGATCAGCATTGTCGATATCATTGCCAAAGGGGAAATGGCCAGCGTGAAGGCTCCTCTCCTCCTTGTACCGATGAAGCTGCTCCTGTTCCCCGCGGTGACAGGCAGCCTCGCCTGGATGCTGACCGGCGATCCAGGTGCGACGGGAGCCGCTATCCTCTTCACAGGTCTGCCGTCCGCTGTGGCCTCGATCGTCCTGTCCAACGTCTATGGGCAGTGGCAGTCGGGGGTCACATCCCTGGTGGGTATCGGAACCCTCTTGGGGCTGATCACACTGGTGATCTTCTTGGTCGTGGGCATGCCCGTGTGATGTTGCACCGCGGCGCAGACCGGCGCAGTGTCTGAGCCGCAGACGGAAATGAGGTCGGAATCGATGGCAGAAATCCAGACAGTCGGCGTGATTGGCGCAGGTCAAATGGGCGGAGGGATCGCTCATGTCTTTGCCCTCGCTGGATACAATGTGCGCCTCCACGACGTCCAAGAGGATGCGATCTCGGCCGCGATCAGTGTCATCGAAGGCAATATGGGCCGCCAGGTGAACAAAGGCGTGATCACCGACGATGCGAAAGCTGCGGCGCTCGGCAAAATCGCCGCCGCGCCAGCACCTGAAGACCTCGGCGTCTGCGATCTCGTGATTGAGGCGGCCACGGAGAACATTGAGCTGAAGAAGACGATCTTCCGCAACATCTGCGAAGTCCTCAAGCCCGACGCTTTGATCGCGACCAACACGTCATCGATCTCGATCACGGCCTTAGCCGCGGTCACCGACCGCCCTGACCGGTTCATCGGCCTCCACTTCATGAACCCCGTGCCGGTGATGAAACTTGTTGAGGTCATCCGCGGGATTGCGACCAGCCAGGAAACGTTTGAGACCGCGCAAGGCCTCGTCGGGCGCCTCGAAAAGGTGATGGCGGTCTCCGAGGACTTCCCCGGTTTCATCGTCAACCGCATCCTGATGCCGATGATCAACGAGGCGATCTACACGCTTTATGAAGGTGTTGGCACGGTCGAGGCGATCGACACAGGCATGAAGCTTGGCGCCAACCACCCGATGGGCCCTCTTCAGCTTGCGGACTTTATCGGCCTCGACACCTGTCTTTCGATTATGCAGGTCCTTTATGAAGGCCTGTCGGATTCGAAATATCGTCCGTGCCCGCTTCTTGTGAAATATGTCGAGGCGGGTTGGCTGGGCAAAAAGGCTGGCCGCGGGTTCTACGACTATAAGGGCGACACGCCTGTCCCGACCCGATAAAGGCCAGGCGGCGGTGCGCCCGACTGTCGTCAACACGGCGTCACATTGATAAGGCATCGGGATACGAGATGCCTTCGGAGCCCCCTTATGTCTCGCCGCCTTTCCTTGCTGGTTGCGCCTTTTCTTCTCCTCGCTTGCGAGACGCTGCCCACAGCGACCGATGAGGAGCGCAGCTCAGCGCTGTTCGAAGACTACCGCGGAACACCTGAAGTCGTGCGAGGGGCGGGGAGCGGCAGCGACCAAGCGACGGGCACGGTCTTTGTCGATACCAATCGCAATGGCACCCAGAACGCATCCGAGCGCGGCTTAGAAGGCGTCAAAGTCTCCAACGGTGTCGATGTGGTGCTGACCGACGCGGAAGGACGCTACGCGCTGCCCAAGCGGGACGACATGGCCGTCTTTGTCATCCAACCGGCAGGCTATCAGGTGCCGCACAACGAGAACTGGGTCCCGCAATTTGCCTACCAGCATAAGCCCAATGGTTCGCCCAAAGAGCTTCGCTTTGGCGGCATGGCGCCGACGGGGCCCCTGCCTGCCGCGATCAACTTCCCGCTGATCAAAGTCAGCGAAACAGATGCCTTTAGCTGCGCGATCCTTGGCGATATTCAGGCCTATGCGAACCAAGAGGTGGGCTATTTCAGGGACAGCACCATCGATGACCTGCTGGACAGGAATGAGCCCACCGACTGCGCCCTGGCCGTCGGCGATGTCATGGGCGACGATCTCGGCCTCATCCCGCGCATGGCTGAGGTGATGGGCACGCTGGAGACCCCGCAATGGTGGGTGCACGGCAATCACGATTTCGATTTTGATGCTGACTATGACGACGACAGCGCCGACAGCTGGCGCAGTCTTTGGGGGCCGAATTACTACGCCTTCGAGAT
>CAWUIJ010000257.1:0-2785 GCA_963922235.1 uncultured Parvularcula sp.
CACAGGACGTCAGTGTCCGTATCGACCGTGATCTGCTCGACACCCAAGCAGGCCGTCAGGAAGTTTATCGAGAACTGCAAAGCGTTGCTCGCGACGCTTGTCGTTCAGAGCTTTCGAAGCGTCGCCGGATGATCGAAATCTCATCATGCAGCAGCGAGCTGGTCGACTCGATGGTCGACAATCTCAACGATACACGCATTTCTTCGCTGCACACGAACAGCATCGTGATCGCGGGTCAGTAACCCGCTCCTGAACGAGCGTCGGAACTCTTGCCCCTAAACTGAAATCCGACGCTTTTATCCCTCCTCCTTCGGGAGGAGGGATTTTTTAAAGGATCGACTGACCTGTCTTGGCCCAATCGGCGACAAAGGCATCGAGGCCTTTATCTGTGAGCGGATGGCCCAAGAGCTGGCCGAAAACCTTAGGCGGGATTGTCGCCACATCGGCACCTAAGAGCGCACTTTGCTTCACATGCTGAGGACCGCGGATAGACGCCGCCAGGATCTGTGTATCGTAGTCCTGGACATCATAGATCGCGCGGATCTCGCCGATCAGATCCATGCCATCGACCCCGATATCATCAAGCCTCCCAATGAAAGGCGAGACATAAGTCGCGCCAGCTTTCGCGGCCAGCCATGCTTGGGCTGCGGTGAAGCAGAGCGTGACATTGGTATCGATACCATCGTCAGTCAGCGCACGGCAGACCTTAAGCCCATCCCAGGTGAGGGGTAACTTCACGACCACATTGCGCGCGATTTGTGAAAGGAGGCGGCCCTCTTTCTCCATCACCTCGGCATCGGTGGAGGCCACCTCGGCGGAAACAGGTCCGTCGGTCATCTCACAGATCTCAGCGATCACCTCTTTAAAGTCGCGGCCTGACTTGGCGATCAAAGACGGGTTGGTCGTGCAGCCATCAACAAGGCCCGTGGCAAAGGCTGATTTCAGTTCTTCCGTATCCGCAGTGTCGATAAAGATCTTCATGGCATCTCGCTCCCTCGCGCCCGGTTGATTCCTATGGCGTCCGGTTAGGCTGGTCCTGCTTTCGCCGCAATGCTGCTCGGGTTCCGGAGACAGCGGCGACCAGGAATGGCACGACCATCGTCGAGGCGACTTTCCTGAGAGGCACGGCACCGCCGGAAAGAATGGCATCGCCATAATTGATCGCGACCAGGATGGGCCCGGCGATGAGAGCGGTAACGATCGCGTCGCGAATCACCGTGCGCTCGATCACGCCCCGATATCCTTGCGATAAAAGCCTTGCGGCCAATCGATGGCCTCAGCTCCTCGATAGGCGCGGGCGCGGGCTTCCTCGGCGTTTTGACCCAGGGCGGTCACGGAGAGAACCCGGCCTCCCGTGGCCACAAGCCGGTCGTCGCGCATGGACGTGCCCGCATGAAAGACAACGACGCCGTCTTCCTGCTCAGCATCGGCAATTCCGCCGATGGGTGAGCCCTTTTCATAGGAACCAGGATAGCCCTCGGTCGCGTAGGTGATCAGTGTACCGGCCTCAGGGGTCCACTCGACGGATTGATCACCAAGCTTGCCCTCAGCAGCGCCCATCAGGATCGGAACAAGGTCAGACGTCAGCCTCCGCATCAGGAGCTGGCATTCGGGATCGCCAAACCGGCAATTGTATTCGAGCAATTGCGGTCCGTCTTCGGTGATCATGAGCCCAGCATAGAGGACACCGCGATAGGTGATCCCGCGAGCCTTCAAGGCTTTGATCGTTGGTTCAATGATCGTTGCGTAGGCCTGATCCTCCAGCTCTTTGGAAAAATGGGGAGGGGGCGTGATGCAGCCCATACCGCCGGTGTTCGGACCTTCATCGCGATCAAAGGCGCGTTTGTAGTCCTGAGCTGTGCCAAAGCGCACCACGCGTTCGCCATCGGTGATCGCGAACATGCTCACCTCACGGCCATGGAGAAACTCTTCGATGACCAAACTGCCTGAGATGGGGAGGAGCTCGGCCACGGCCTTGCGGGCTTCATCGAGGGTCGGAGCGATCACCACGCCTTTGCCCGCGGCCAGACCGTCGGCTTTCACAACATAAGGGGCTTCAAAGCTCTCGAGGAACTGCGATGCCTCATCCACATCCGTAAAATGGCCATATCGGCCAGTCGGGATGCCGGCTTCTGCGCAAAGATCCTTGGTAAAAGCTTTGGAAGCTTCGAGTTGGGCAGCCTCCTTGCATGGTCCGAAACATGGAATGCCCGCTGCTTCGAGCTGATCGGCCAGACCCTCGGCTAGGGGCTGTTCAGGTCCGACCACCACAAGGTCGATGCCTTCAGCTTTTGCGAAGGCGACGGGATCAGGCACGTCTTGGCACGCGCCAAGCTCGGCCATTCCTGGGTTTCCGGGGGCACAGACGAGCCGCTTTACAAGGGCGCTTTGCGCAATTTTCCAAGCCAGCGCATGTTCGCGGCCGCCACTGCCGATGAGCAGGATGTTCAAATCGGCGTTCCTTCTCTTAAGTCACGTGACGGGCCTTATGCTGGGGCCCATGCGGAAGTCTATGAGATTAAAACGGTATGCGCGCTCCTATGTGCGGCTGCGGCGATGGCGCCAGCGGCCCGAGGTGGCACGTCAGCTCCATCGCGCGCGACGTGTGGCACCGTTTGCGGCGTCTTTAGGCTTCAATGGCCTGCTGATTTTCGTTCTCTTTATTGGCTACCAGTCCTTCGTCGCCAAAGGCCTGCCGAACGCTGGCCCGGGACAGCGTGTCGTCGCGATCTCTTTTTTCTCCCCACCTGAAGAGGACGACGAGCTGATTCCCGAGGTCCGCGAG
>CAWUIJ010000258.1:0-2770 GCA_963922235.1 uncultured Parvularcula sp.
TTCGAATCGCTTTGGAAAGGCATCGAGGTGGTGAAACCCGGTGCCAATCTGCGGGACATTGGCCGCGCGATTCAGACCCATGCTGAGAGCCAGGGCTTTTCCGTGGTGCGTGACTTCTGCGGCCACGGCCTGGGCCAAGTGTTCCACTGCCCACCCAATGTCGTCCATTACGAAAGCTATCGCGACCGGACGGGCCAGACACATATGGCGCCTGATATCACGCTCGTCGAAGGCATGTTCTTCACCATCGAGCCCATGATCAATGCGGGTAGGCCGGACGCGAAAATGCTCCGTGATGGTTGGACAGCGGTGACACGAGACCGGTCTCTCTCTGCTCAGTTCGAGCACTCGATTGGGGTGACTGCTGACGGTTATGAGGTCTTCACGAAGAGCCCGGCAGGCCTCGATCAGCCTCCTTATTCCGTGGGATGACGAAACACGCCACCGATGCCAAGACGCTGCAAGCGGGTCACCGGGAGCGGCTGCGTGATCGGTTTCTCGCGGGCGGCGCGGACGCCCTCCAAGAGTACGAGCTTCTGGAGCTCCTCCTCTTCAATGCCATTCCGCGGCGAGATGTGAAGCCGCTGGCGAAAATCCTGATCCAAGAGTTCGGCAGTTTTGCTGATGTGATCAACGGACCGCGGGACCGGCTATCGGCGATCGTCGTGCCTGTGGAGGGCAAGACGCCGCTGAAAGTGGGGCCGCGGGTTCTCGCTGAATTCGCCCTAGCTCGAGCCGCGGCGCTCAAACTGACCGCCGCCAATGTGTTGGGCCGCGAGGTGCTGACGAGCTGGGACGCGCTTGTGTCTTATTGCCGTTCTGCGACAGCCTATGAGCAGGTGGAGCAGTTTCGCATCCTCTTTCTCAACAACAAAAATGCTCTGATTGCTGACGAGAAACAGCAGACCGGAACAGTCAATCACACACCCGTCTATGTGCGCGAGGTGATCAAACGCGCACTGACGCTCAACGCGTCGGCGATCATCTTGGTGCACAACCACCCCTCAGGTGATCCGACGCCGTCGCGCGCGGATATTCAGATGACATCGCAAATCGTCGATGCTGCGAAGGCCGTGGATCTTGTTGTGCATGACCACTTGATCATTGGCCGTGGCCAAGAGGTCAGCTTTCGGTCGCTTGGGCTCTTATGACCGACAAGGCGCCGCTCCTGATCAAACGATCTGTCAGCCTTGATGGCCATCGCACCTCGGTCGCGTTGGAACCGCTCTTCTGGGACGAAGTGGATCGCTTGGCGCAATCGGAGGGGCTCTCCGTCAGCGGACTGATCCGCCAAGTCGACCGCGACCGAGATCCCGAGCAAAGCCTGGCATCAGCCCTCCGGCTTCGGGTCCTCATCGCTCTCAAAGCCGCAGCGAACACCTGACATCAGTGCAAAAGAAAAGGGCCCGCCATCGGCGAGCCCTTCTCAAAAACTCTGAACGCAGAGGCTTAGTAAGCGCTCATGTCGTCCATCATCATGTCGTCCATCATGTCGATAGCGACGATTGTTGTCAGCGAGTTCCGGTTTTTCGCCCATGCTTCTGGTGTCGAAGCTGGGTCCATCGGACGCTCTTTGCCGTAGGAGATCGTGTTGATGCGCGATGCATCAACGCCGAGGCCAACGAGGAAAGCTTTCGCAGCGTCAGCACGACGTGCGCCGAGTGCGAGGTTGTACTCACGTGTACCGCGCTCATCGCAGTTACCAGCAACGAGAACACGGATGCCTGTGTTTTCGGCTTGCTGCAGCCACATCGCCTGACGACGCAGGGTGGCTTGAGCTTCAGGTGTCAGGTTGTACTTGTCGTAACCGAAGAACACGATGTCGCCGACTTCCGTGGCGAGCATTTGTGCAGCCATTTCCATGGCCGACATTTCTGGCTCAACTTGTTCCACTTCGACCACTTCTTCGGTCGTTGTGCATGCTGCAAGAAGGGCCATCGTCGCGATCAGGCCGCTCGTACCCAGAAGTTTGAAATTCATGGCTTTGCTCCGCTTTGCCTTTTACTTTGGGACGACCCCCGTCCCGCCCTGACGCAGCTTAGAGACCTCCCCCAAGCCTTGCCAATCCTTCATCACTCACGTGGCTAAGGAATAATCTGGTTCGATGATCCTTTGCCACACATTCTTGTTAATTTCGCGACAGGCTAACCAGCAATGCCGCCTATTTCAACGACCCCTGACCACAATTCGTTAATTAATCCAGACGCGGCGACCAAGCTGGGTCCGAAGCCTCAGTCGGCGTCGGCAGCTGGCGCAGATTCTGTCCAGTAAGATCAATGGCATAGAGGCGAACCGGGCCGCCGGGATAAGCCTCCCGATGGAACGCCAAAACACGGCCATTCGGGCTCCAGGTGGGCCCTTCGACGAGATAACTTTCAGTCAGGAGACGCTCTCCCGACCCATCGGTGTTCACCACACCAATGTAGAACTTGCCCTGATAGAGACGTGTGAAGGCGATGAGGTCGCCCCTCGGGCTCCAAACCGGCGTTCCGTAGGTCCCGAGGCCAAAGGTGATTCGGCGTTGGTTCCGTCCATCCGCATCCATCACATAAATCTGCTGCTTGCCGCCGCGGTCCGAAGCGAAGGCAATCGACCGTCCGTCCGGTGACATCGAGGGCGACGTATCGATCGCGGGATTGAATGTCAGGCGACGGTAGCGGCCGGTGTCAGGATCCATGATCGCGACGTCTGAGTTGCCATTCTGCTCGATCGACATGAGAAGCTCAGAGCCATCCGGCGTGAAACGCGGCGCGAAGGTCATGCCTGGGAA
>CAWUIJ010000259.1:0-2708 GCA_963922235.1 uncultured Parvularcula sp.
GATGACGAAAAACTCGCCTTCGAATTCATCCCCGAAGACCCCGCCAGGGTCGAAGCCGCGGACAAAGAAGCCGAGGACGAGAAGGAACGGGTGCGGTAGGCGAGCGGCTTACCTGTTCGAGTGCCTCGTTCGGGCACCACAAGAGGAAGTATCTGATGTCTGGTGATGATGCCGCACGTGAGACGATCATCGATCGTATTAATATGCGCGGTATCGCAGGAATTGCGTCCAGCGAAACCGAAGAAGAAAAAGCTCGTGTGGAAAGAAGCCAACTCGGTAAGTTCCAGGAAACGCTTCGCTACGTTCGGGGTCTCGAGCTTTCTTTTTTGAGGCAAGAGCATCCTCCGTTGCCGGATTTTTCCTGTAAGCTGGGAGTGGATAATTTATTCATTGAACTGACCGAGTTCATCGATCCAAAGCTTGTAATGCGGGCGAAGCACATACGAGCTGATCATAAAGAGCCGCTGCACAAAGAGCCACTGTGGTTCGATACGAATAGGGAGTGGTTCGAGTCTTTATTGAAGCAAACCATTCTGAAGAAAGAAGAAAAATACCAGAAGCGAAAGCACCAGATAGATATCTTGCTAATCTACAATGAAGCGGTACAGGTTGGCATAGAAGATACAAATAACTGGATTGGTGATTTTAAGATGCCGTCTACGAGGGCCATAAAATCAGTGTACTTTCAGTCTTGGTATCATCCTGGGTATGAACGTTACCCAACTTGGTCTTTGGACGAGCTTCCTCAGATAGGAAAAATTCGTCCTCAATCGAAGCGCGGATAGATGGATGGATCCCGGATAAGCGCTGGCGCGCTTTCCGGGATGACGGGGGAGGGAGATCTCTCTCCAAGGCGCTTGCCACGGCGCAGACCGTGGCACCCATCTCCTTCATCCTAAACCGTGCAAACTTAGGGTGATGGGCTCCACGGTCTTCGCTGGCGCTTCGCCGTGGAGAGCGCTCTTAAAGCCGTCATCCCGGCCGAGCGAAGCGAGAGCCGGGACCCAGGGCAGGACGCACACCCCCTTTGCGCGGGTTGAATCCTCCATCCATGGCTCCCGGATAAGCGCTAACGCGCTTTCCGGGATGACGTGGGAGAGCGCTCAAGCGCGATTTATCCCCCTACGTCCAATCCGCGCTACGATCTCACCAAAGCAGGAGCGGGGCGGTTGGATCCATTGCCCGTTGATCGCCGTTGGCGCTCAACCCTGCTTGGTGGGTTGTCGCTGTTCGCGGGTGGCAGCCGGGTGCGTGAGCTATCAGTTTGGCCGTGTCCGGATCGTCGATGACCGACCGCGCGTGCGGCCTTGGTTTGGCATCCTTAGGGGCCGAGGGCCTGCTCGAAGAGAACACATGAACGCCCACGGTCCGGCCGCACGCGCTCCCCGCATCTCATCCCCCCTCGGCTCACACCGAGCGGCCCTGAAGCTATGCACAGACACCCAATAAGGTCCGCGCGAGAGGGAGTGACCATGCCCAGAAAGCACCGGAACACACCTTGCGAGCGTGAGCGCTCGGCGCGCCTCAAAAACCCGCCGCTCACCCGGGCCCAGCTCCAGGCCAAGGTCGAGGCGATGCTCTGGCACCACGCCCAGACCCTTGGCGAAGAGGAACTCCTCCGCCGCCTCAAAGTCCGCGGGTTAACGGATGAGGAGCTTGAGGAGCTGCGCACGGGGACGGCTGACCCGTTAGGTTAAGACAGAGATCAGCTCAGCCATCATCGAGGGAGAGCGCGGCGCCTTTGCCAGCGCGGCTCAGCGCCTGACCGTTGCAACAAAGAGACTTAACGCGCCGACGGCGATTTTTTCGCCGATCTTAACCCTGAGAGACTTGTCGAAAAGTTATTTTATATCTATCGCGAGGTGAACAAGTAGCGTTTTTCCTTCCCGAAGTGCTCCCAAAGGATTGGTCATGAAGTTTTTTCTGACACTCTCGACAGTCGCCTTTTCGCTGATGGCCCAGGCCGCTGCAGCCGTCATTTCCTTTGAGGATATTCCGGGCCGCCCCGATCCTGATGATGTGATGACCGCGCCTGAGCTCATTGTCGCTGATGAATCAGGCACTGTGCTTTACGATGTCGTGGGCAATCAGAAGAACAAGCACGTGTCGCCTTGGGGCGCAGACAGCCCGAACACCTACACATCTGTGCAAGGCAAGGCCTCTCTGACTTACGCTTTTGAGGCCGGTTACGTGAACACCTTCACGCTGCTCTGGGGATCGATCGACTCCTACAATGACATTGAGTTCTTCCGCGACGGCCAAAGCCTCGGCAAACTGAATGGCGCCGATGTTCGCGCGACGCTCGATGGAAAAGGCACAAGCATCATCAAGATTTTCCTCGATGAGCTTTTTGACGAGGTCAAACTGACATCTAGCACCAACGCGTTTGAGCATGTGGTGGTGTCAGCCGCGCTTGAGCCGGTGCCTGTTCCTGGTGCTGTCGTTCTCTTCGGTAGCGCGCTTGCAGGCTTTGGTGCTCTTCGTCGCCGCCGTTAATCAGTAGGCAGTCTATTATAAGAAAAAACCCCGCTCGCGAACACGAGCGGGGTTTTGACGTCCGGAGGGCGGGAGGACGTCTTAGTCGTGTGCGTGTGCCACGAGTAACTCGCGTGAGCAGCCAGCTTTGACGTAGTCTTCAAGCTCGTGCTCAACAGAAGGATGCTTCGCCTTCAGATCATCGATCAGGTGCGCAGGATCAGCGGTATGAT
>CAWUIJ010000260.1:0-2701 GCA_963922235.1 uncultured Parvularcula sp.
TGACGCTCGTTTATCGCGGTGAGCGCGTGCTTCGCGGCTTTGACGCTGACCTTGCTAATTATGTCGAAAGCAATTTCGAGCGTGCAGGGATCACCTATGTCAACAACACAGTCTTCACCAAGATTGAGAAGACCGATGAGGAGACCAGAGTGCATCTTCTCAACGGGAATGTTCTGTCAACGGATCTCGTCTTCTGGGCTATTGGGCGTGAGCCCAACACGCGCGGTCTGGGCATGGAGCGCGCTGGCATTGAGACAGACCGAAGCGGTGCCATTGTCGTTAATGAAGACAGCCAGAGCTCTGTTCCGAACATCTTCGCTGTGGGCGATGTCACAAACCGCGTGAACTTGACCCCGGTGGCGATCCGTGAGGCGGCCGCCTTTGTGGACACTCAGTTCAAGAACAATCCGCGCCGGATGGAATACGACGCCATTGCGAAGGCCGTCTTCACCCAGCCTCCGGTGGCCACCGTTGGTCTGACGGCGGAAGAAGCCCGAGCCGCTGGCTATGAGGTGGATGTCTACAAGGCCGATTTCCGCGCGATGAAGAACATTCTCGCCGACAACCCAGAACGCGTGATCATGAAGCTCGTGGTCTGCCAGAAGACGGACAAAGTCCTCGGTTGCCACATGGCAGGTGATGAGACGCCGGAGATCATCCAGGCCATCGCGATCGCCGTGAAGTCGGGCGTGACGAAGGCTGAGTTCGACGCCACCTGCGCCCTGCACCCCTCTGTGGCCGAGGAAATCGTCACGATGGCGAGCAAGGTCGAGGAGTAAGCGCTTGCGTGGGCCACGACCTGGCCCTGTGCCTGGCAATGACTTCTGCACCAATCATCGGTTATCTCTTTCAAAAGACATGACCGGGGATAGGACGGTCCTATCATGAGAGTGATCATTTGCGGCGCAGGCCGCGTCGGAACAGGGATTGCAGAGCGCCTCGCCGATGAGGACGCGAACGTGACGGTGATCGACCAATCGCCTGAACTCGTCCGCTCGATCACGGAGCGTCTCGACGTGCGCGGCATCGTGGGCTCCGGTTCCTATCCTGATGTCCTGGTGGAAGCTGGCGGCCGTGAGGCGGATATGCTGATCGCTGTGACGCATTCTGACGAGGTCAACATTGTGGCCTGTCAGATTGCTCATTCGGTCTTCAACGTTCCGACAAAGATCGCACGAATTCGTGCACGCTCTTATTTGCAAACGCACTATGCGGACGTTTTCAGCCGCGAGAACATTCCGATCGATGTGATCATCTCGCCTGAACGTGAGGTGGCGGCAGCTGTCCTTCAAAGGCTGACCACCCCGGCTGCGTTTGATGTGAAGAGCTTCGCCGATGACAAGGTCTGGGCCGTGGGTCTTCGCTTGCGTGAAGATAGCCCCATCCTGGCGACACCTCTTCGGCAGGTGAGGGAACTTTTCCCCGATCTCAATATCACGATCCTTGGTGTGCACCGTGAGGATAGTTTCTTCCGTGCAGGTCCTGATGATCAGCTCGAAGCCGGGGACGAGGTCTTCTTCGTCGGTGACAGCATGCGGATCAAGCGCGCCATCGATATTATGGGTGAGCAGCAAACCCAGGCCCGCCGCATCGTCATCGTTGGCGGCGGGAACATCGGCCTCGATGTGGCGACGGAGCTCGAAAAACTTGGCCAGATGAAGATCCGCCTCATCGAAGCCAAGGCTGATCGTGCAGCCTATGTGGCTGAACGCCTTGATCGGACGATTGTTCTGCATGGTTCGGGTCTCGATCAAGACGTTCTGACGGAAGCAGGGATCGGTGAAGCTGAAGGCATCGTCGCGCTGACTGATAGTGACCAGATCAATCTGCTGGCGGGCGTCATTGGAAAGCGGAACGGCGCTCGCCGCGCGATGATCTTGACCAATGAACCTGAATACGGAGCTCTCAGCCAGGCTGTCGGTATCGATCGCTCTGTGGACCCAAGAGCCACCACGATCTCGACAATCTTACAGCATGTGCGGCGTGGGCGGATTAAGTCTGTGTATTCGATCCTGGGTGGCGAGGCGGAGATCATTGATGCCGTCGCGCTCGAGACATCCAGTTTGGTTGGCACCCCGCTGTCTAAGGCCAATCTACCGGGGGGCGTTGTCCTAGGTGCTATCGTTCGCGGTGCGGATGTTATTCTGCCTGATAAGGACACCGTTGTGGAGGCGGGCGACCGTGTTGTCCTCCTAGCGATGCGCGAAGCAGTGCGGGATGTTGAAAAAATGTTCCGAGTGGGGATTAGCTATTTCTAGTGACCGAAATCGGCTTACTCCTTTTGCGGCAAGGGGCGGCTCCTCGCCCGAAGACGTCGTCGTCCAGGGCTCTACGTTCTTGTTTTTTCGCGTTTTCGAACCGCCAAACCGGGCCCACTTTGGCTGAAAACGCGCTAAGGAGAGCTAATGTCTTTTGCTCCGGTCATGCGGTTTGTGGCGTTGACGCTCTTTGCCATTGCGATTGCGAGCGCGCTGCCCCTGATGATGACGTTCACAGCGGGGCGCGGCGGTGCTCCTTTCGCGGTGGGGCTCGCCATCAGCGCCTTTCTCGGCGGCACCTTCTATATTTTGAGCAAAAGCATCCGTTCTGTTCGCTCTGCGCGGTCCGGTTTGAGGGAGCTCATTCTGGCGCTTGTGGTCTTTTGGATCGGTGTTCCTTTCATCGCTGCTCTTCCTTTTCTGGTGCAGGGTCTTCGGCTCAC
>CAWUIJ010000261.1:0-2676 GCA_963922235.1 uncultured Parvularcula sp.
TTGACGCAGGCGTCGTCGGCTTCCTCTGCAGTGAGGCCCGTGAAACGCGCCCGGTACAGTGTCCGTCCCCGTGACGTGTTCGGAAGAATAAGACGCTCGGCGCCTGGGATCCATTCAGCAAAGTCAGGCTGCAGATCGCCAAGGCGGGCCATGGCCTGGTCCTGCCTGCGGTAAGCACCAACTTGGACAGCCCAGTCCCGCGGGTCAGGTTGGTCCGTATCGCCTTCGCCAACAACAGAGCCGAACTCCAACGCTGCCACGCTTTGCGCGAGGATTTGGTAGTTGAGATCCGCGGTCGACACTTCGCTTGATGGCAGCCCGCTATCCGCGCGCGCCAGCACGACAGGTGCACGTCCGCCAGGCTTGCCCTTGGGCACAGGTGGGCGGACCCAGGCTGTTTTGATCCGTGAAGGGCGCTGATCGATCGCGGTGTAGGAGCGGGTCAGGATATCCCTCATGTGCCGGTCCCGCGTTGCGCCTGAGCGTCCGCCGAGCACGATCCCAATCAGAGGATGGCCGTTCCGCTCAGCCGTGGTGGCGAGATTGTATCCTGAAGCGCGGGTGTATCCTGTCTTCAGGCCCGTCGAACCGGCATAGTTGCTGAGAAGTTTGTTGTGCGAGCGATAAGTCCGCCCGTTCCAGCGGAAACTCTGCTGCACAAAGTAATCGTGATACTGAGGGAAATCCTGGCGCAGACGCTGAGCAAGTCGAGCCATATCGCGCGCAGTTGTCACCTGGCGCGAGTTGGGCAGGCCCGAGGCGTTCCGGAACGTCGTCGATCGCATGCCGATGTCGCGGGCTGTCCGGGTCATGCGGCGGGCAAAGGCCACTTCGGTGCCAGAGACATGTTCGGCGACGGCGGTGGCGACATCGTTGGCCGACTTGATCACCAGCGCTTCAATGGCCGTTTCGACTTTGATGGTGCTGCCCGTGCGGATTCCCAGTTTGGACGCGGGCTGACGTGCAGCGCGGCTCGACACTTTGATTTTGTCATTCAGGGATGTGCGGCCCGCTTCGATGTCCTCGAACAGAACATAGAGTGTCATCATCTTCGTCAGAGAAGCGGGATACCGGCGCGAGTCCGCGTATCGCGAGAACAGCACGTCGCCCGTGCCTTCATGCATCACAAACGCTGCATATTTAGGGTTAGCAGACGCCGTGCCGAACACCGCTGAGGTGGACGACATGATAACCACAAACAAAGCTACCCACGCTGACCGCATTGCCCATCCACTGTCGCGAAGTCATTGAAAAGCTATAACAGCAAGCACCGTTCCGCACGTTGCAAGATCGACACAAGATAACTTCATAATACCCCTCGCAACCTCTCTAAACCGTTAACCAAAAAGTTGCCAAAACAGGTGATGAATGTCAGGTGGCAACCTGGTGATTATACACGTTGAGCGAGATTGTGCGGTGCAGTATTCGTCTTGACACGTTTAGAAGAATCGCTATGTTGCAATGCAGCAAAGGTCGTTGGAGGGGGTTCCGTCGACCGACGCGCGACAGGCATAGACCAAAGAAGGTCTAACGAAAAACAACAAACCTGACCACACCGGAGACAACCATGAGCGCAACGCGCAAAACCAAAGCGACTGAAGAAGCCGCAACAGAGTCTGTGTTCACAGCAGCGAACACCGCACAAACGACAATCAACGAAGGTGTTGAGCGAATGACCAAAGGCATGAGCCAAATGGGTACGTTTGCACAAGAGAACACAGAAGCCGTGATGCAAGCTGCATCTGTTGTGGCCAAAGGCTACGAAAAGCTCGCCCAAGAAGGCGCGGACTTTGCTAAAACCCAGATGGAAGCGAGCCAAGAGCGCGTCCAAGGCCTGACGAAAGCCAAAACACCACAAGAGTTCTTTGAAGCACAAAGCGAGCTCTTCCGTTCAACGATGGAAGCGCAAATCAGCCAAGTGAACAAAGTCAGCGACATGATGATCGCTACAGCGAAAGACGCGGCTCAGCCTCTTTCCAAGCGTTACAGCGCACTCGTTGAGCTGATGCAGCAGCGCTAAGCGATCGCCTGATCACTTACCGAAGCTCCGTGGTTGCAGGCCACGGAGCTTTTTTTATGCGTGGGCGGCTGCTCGATCGACGTCCACGGACGCGATCACGACCGATTGCGCGAGTGCCTCGTCTCTCCAGCGAAAGGACAGTTTGTAGTCCGGGTGTTGTTCCATATACAGAATAGCTGTCAGATCTGGATAAATCATCGCCGCGAGATCATCCCATAAACCCGCGGTGGCGCCGCCTTGCTGGGCTTCGACCAAGACCTTTGTGACGCGGCCTGCAAAGAGGAATTGCCCACCAACTCTGTGTACAGATTTCATCGCTTCGAAGCAGTAGCGATTGTAGAGGTCGCGGCCGGCCCTTTTCCCGTCCGTCTCCAGTGCATTGTAATCGAGATAATTGACCATCGTGACCTGCATATCGGCGGTACATTCGTAGCAGCTCTCAATGCTGCTCACGGTGGACAGGGTCCCCGGGTTGCCTTCGAATTCGGCGAGCAGATCCTCAGCACGCTCTGGCAAAGGATTGCTCGGTTTTTTGCTCAGCCGAAGGAGATGCATGGCGCGTAAGCCCGCCACGAAAAGAGGAGGAACAGGCGACAGCCGAACCTCCGCGGCAAAGACGTCTTCCACGCCGGGGCGGCTTTGAATCTGTTGGGGCA
>CAWUIJ010000262.1:0-2676 GCA_963922235.1 uncultured Parvularcula sp.
CCAGGCAACGAGGCGGGTGAAAAGCTGAGCCATAAGCTGATCTTATCACGCTTCGAACCCTCGTCACCTGGGCGAGCGCAGTGCTCTAGGTTCTTATGTTTTCGCGTTTTCGAACCGCCAAACCGGCCCCGCTTTGGCTGAAAACGCTCTAGTGGAGGGTCATGCCGCCATCGACGGTGTATTCCGAACCTGAGACGAAGCTCGCTTCATCCGACAGCAGGAACGTCACCACGGCTGCAACCTCTTCAGGTTCACCGAACCGGCCAAGCGGCACCCGAGCCGCGATGCCCTTGGACATGCCGCTCGTCACCTCAGATGGGATATTGGTGCGGTTGAAGAAGTCGGTGCCAATCGGGCCAGGGCTCACTGCATTGGCGCGGATATTTCGGCTGCCAAGCTCAGAGGCGAGGTTTTTCACAAAGTATCGCATGGCCGATTTCGATGCGCCATAAAGCGCAGAGCCCATCATACTTGAGTGCTGGATCACCGACGTGTTGATCACGATCGACGCGCCCGACTTGAACTGATCGGAGAGTGCCGCTGCTTGCAGCATAGGTCCGCGGACATTGACGTCCATCTGCTCGGCGTAAGTCTCCGCTGTGATTTGCGCCAGCGGATAAAAGACCCCGAACCCGGCATTGAAAAAGACGCCATCAAGCTCGCCGACCTCAGCAGCCAAGGCCTTAGCAGCCTCTGGATCACCCGCATCGTTTTTGATGGCTGTCACCCCTTGGATCGATTGGCGGACCTCTTCGAGGCGGTCCTCATTGGTCCCGGTGACGATCACCCGGCCGCCTTCCGAGGCGACCCGCGCTGCTGTGGCTTTGCCGATCCCGCTGGTACCGCCCGTGATGAGAATTGTTTTGTTGTCGAAGCGTTGCATGGGAGTTCCCTCGTTTTTGCATCTGCTGTGCCAGAAGATTTGTCTCATTATCTCCAACAGCAAGCACCAATCGCAGAAAAGCTGTCTTGAATTTTGGAAACATGACGCAGCGCGATGCGTTGATTATCGCTCAGCGCCGTATAGGTACCAGCCTGAAGCAACCGGATCACCAGGAGACGACATGGCTGTTACCCTCCCCCCACTTCCTTATGAGCGGAACGCTCTGGCGCCCCACATCTCTGAAGAGACGCTCAACTTCCACTACGGCAAACACCACCAGAAGTATGTCGATGTGACGAACTCGATGATCGAGGGCACAGCGCACGCGGACGCTGATCTCGAAACCATCATCAAAGACGCCCACGGAACGAACCAAGGCCTCTTCAACAACGCGGCCCAGATCTGGAACCACACGTTCTACTGGAACTCGATGAAGCCAGGCGGCGGCGGCAAGCCTCCTGCTGGTTCAGCGATCGAAAAAGCGATCAATGACAGCTTCGGCAGCTACGATGAGTTCCGCAAAGAGTTCGCGGCAGCTGGCGCGACACAGTTCGGTTCAGGCTGGGCGTGGCTCGTTTCCAAAGGCGGCAAGCTTGAAGTCACCAAGACGCTCAACGCTGACGTTCCGCTCACCGATGGTGCAACACCGATCCTCACTATGGATGTGTGGGAGCACGCGTACTATCTCGACTTCCAAAACCTGCGCCCAAGCTACATCGACACATTCCTCGATCACCTGGTGAACTGGGATTTTGCTGAGGCCAATCTCGCAGGCTAACTTTCCGCGCGAGCACGGACGATCAGCCCGCCTTTATTCAAAGGCGGGCTTTTTCTTGCCCCGATCACCAAAGGCGCGGCGCGAAAATCCATAGAGTCCAATCCCCATCGGCAAAAGCGCGATCGCGGGAGGGACCGGTGTTGAGAGTTCAGATGTCCCCTGACTAATCGCCAGCTGGGATGTTTCTGTAAAGACACGGATATAGTCGCCGGGTGTGCCCGCCCTGATATCAAGAACCAGGGTATAGGGATCATTATTGAGCAGCGACACGGTGTCGAAGCCCTCGATGCCCCGCGATCCGACCGTTGGATAGGTCACAGACCCATTCATCAGGTGATCACTACCGGCAAGATTCCCGTCGCTGGTCGCAACACCAATGATCGGCGCGTCGAAGGTGATTAAGGCCTCTAAGGTCGCTAGTGCGCGAGGGTCGAAGACAATATAGTGACTGGCCACAACCTCACCGACAGCCACATCGCGGCCGACATCAGTTGCGATCACTTGATCAGACACAACGTTTTGCCGCTCATTGAAGGCTCTTAAGTTGGAGTCGTTGTAGCCGTCGCCGCTGAGAACCAGACCACCAACATCGTTGAGTTCAATGAAGGTGCCGCCCCTCGTCTGGGCATTTCCGCCGGTGATGTTGCCTGAGATGATCGCCGCCGATGCGGACGCCGGAAGCGCAAAGAGCAAAATAGAAAGGATACGGATCACTGGTTTCTCCTCGTTTGGAGATATCACCGTAATCGGAAAACACTACTTTAAATTGTAGAGATCAATGCGCATTCAACGCTTCTGATCAAGCTTACCGCACCGCTAACCCTACTCCTCGATTAAGCTGTCATAGACCGTGGCGACGAAAACATCTGGTTTTATAAAGCCATCGTCGCGCCCCGCCGCATAGGGATCAGTGACGCCAGCGGCGATGACTTGGTCTTTGGTCTTACCGTCTTCAATCATCGCTTGCACCTGGTCGCGGATATCGGTGAGCATCGTCAGGTAAGCCTCAGCGCCT
>CAWUIJ010000263.1:0-2645 GCA_963922235.1 uncultured Parvularcula sp.
CCCGCCCGCGGGTCCCCCGCCCATGGCCCGTCCGGGCGTTCGCCCCGGTGAGGCGAAGCGCAACGAATTTTGGTGGCCCGAGTCCCTGAACCTTGCGCCCCTCCGCCAGAACGAAGCCCAGTCGAGCCCTTACGGCCCGGACTTCAACTATGCCGAAGAATTCCTGAGCCTCGACCTCGATGAGGTGAAAGCCGATATCGAAGCGCTGATGACCACCTCGCAAGATTGGTGGCCAGCTGACTACGGGCACTACGGACCGTTCTTCATCCGCATGGCCTGGCACTCGGCCGGGACTTACCGCACCACCGATGGCCGCGGCGGCGCAGGTGGCGGTCAGCAGCGGTTCGAGCCGCTCAACTCCTGGCCGGACAACGCCAACCTCGACAAAGCCCGCCGGCTCCTTTGGCCGATCAAAGCTAAGTACGGCCACAAGCTCTCCTGGGCGGACCTCATGGTCCTGACCGGCAATGTCGCGCTTGAGAGCATGGGCTTTGAAACCTACGGCTTCGCTGGCGGTCGCGAAGATGATTGGTCTGCGGAGCTTGTCTATTGGGGCCCTGAGGCCGAAATGCTCGGCGACGAGCGCTACCCTGGTGACGGCAGCCGTGAACCTCAAGGCCCGCTGGCCGCCGTGCAGATGGGCCTTATCTACGTCAATCCCGAGGGCCCAGGCGGGAACCACAACCCGCTCGATTCTGCCCGCGACATTCGCGAGACATTCGGCCGTATGGCGATGAATGACGAAGAGACCGTCGCGTTGATCGCTGGCGGCCACACCTTCGGTAAAGCCCACGGCGCGCGCCCGACCTCGTGCGTGGGTGCTGAGCCTGCTGCGAACGGTGTCGAGGAGCAAGGCATGGGCTGGACCAACACTTGCGGCAAAGGCAATGCCGAGGACACGGTCACCAGTGGCCTTGAGGGTGCTTGGACATCCGCTCCTGCGGTCTGGACCCACCAGTATGTCTCGAACCTTCTGGAGTTCGATTGGGTGCAAGAGAAGAGCCCCGCAGGCGCTGTCCAATGGGTGCCAGCAAACGGGGAAGGGGACGGCATGGTTCCTGACGCCCACGTACAAGGCGTCTTCCATGCGCCGATCATGCTCACCTCGGACCTGGCGCTGAAAGAAGACCCAGGCTTCCGCGCGGTGATCGAAGAGTTCTATGAAGATCCCGAGGCGTTCGAACTGGCTTTTGCGAAAGCGTGGTACAAGCTGACCCACCGCGATATGGGTCCGCAGACGAACTATCTGGGTTCGATGGTGCCCGACGGTGCTTTGATCTGGCAGGACCCCATCCCTGCCGTTGACCATCCCCTTGTCGGACGCAGCGATATTGCGGAGCTCAAGCAAGCCGTCGTCGATACGGATCTCACCGTCTCCGAACTTGTGCGGGCAGCATGGGCGTCGGCTGCGAGCTTCCGCGAGAGCGACCAACGCGGCGGCACGAATGGCGCGCGTCTCCGTCTTGCACCTCAGAAGGACTGGACCGCGAACAATCCTGAAGAGCTCGGCCGCGTGCTTGCGACCCTCGAAGGTATTCAGCAGGCGTTCAATGCTTCTCAGACGGATGGAACCCGCGTCTCGATGGCTGACCTCATCGTGCTCGCCGGTGCTGCTGCTGTCGAAGAGGCTGCTGCTGCAGCTGGCTACGACGTGACGGTTCCGTTCACACCGGGCCGGACGGATGCGACGGAGGAGCAGACTGACGCGTCATCCTTTGCGGTTCTGGAGCCTCGTGCTGATGGCTTCCGGAATTATTACAGTGGCCGGACGATCTATACACCATCGCAAGCGCTGGTTGACCGGGCAGACCTCCTTGATCTGACTGTGCCCGAGATGACGGTGCTGGTTGGCGGTCTTCGTTCGATGGATGCCAATGTCGGCGGCGCTAAGCACGGCGTCTTGACCGATCGTCCAGGTGCACTGAGCAATGACTTCTTCGTCAACCTTCTCGACATGTCGACAAGCTGGAAGCCTGTGGACGAGGGGGTGTTCGAAGGTCGCGACCGAAACACCGGTGAGCTTGTTTGGACGGCCACGGAAGTCGATCTGGTCTTCGGCTCCAACGCTGAGCTCCGTTCGGTCGTCGAGGCCTATGCTTTCGCGGGCTCGGAAGAGGTCTTCATTGATGACTTCGTTGACGCCTGGACCAAGGTGATGCGTTTGGGTCTTCCAAGCTAAGGCAATTGACCGTTTCTGCTCAAAAGGCGGCCCTTCGTGGCCGCCTTTTTTGTGAGCAACTGCAATATCTTACGACTTCTCCACCACCATCAACTCTCCATGAACCTGACACATTTCTGTCGCCGTTCAGCGCGATAGGGCGCCTGCGGATGCGCGATTGCTCCGTTAACTTCTCTTGCAAAAAAGAAAGGTGCGGCTCGGAAACTTTTTTCATCGCGGCATCTTGTAAATCGCCGAAAAACGATAACATCGATTGTCGATAAGGGAGCACAAACAGCGACCTTATCAAAACCAAGCGAGGGGCACCTCGCGTTCACTTGCATGGATCCGACCGGGCTCCACCACCGGGGAAGATCGGGCTGAGCCTGAACCCTTTCCCGTGCCCGGAAGGAACACTGAAGACTTGATCAAAAGGAAGGAAGATCACCCATGAAAACCACCATCGCCACCGTCGCAGCCCTCGTCG
>CAWUIJ010000264.1:0-2639 GCA_963922235.1 uncultured Parvularcula sp.
CCAAGACAGGCGAAGTGATGAAGAAGGTCGATGCGCGCGAGCTCTGGCAGAAGATCCTCGAGATCCGCCTTCAGACCGGTGAGCCCTATCTCATCTTCTCCGACACCGTGAACAACGCGATGCCGAAGCACCAGAAGGACCTGGGGCTGAAGGTCTCCACCTCGAACCTCTGTGCAGAGATCATGCTGCACACGGGCGAGGACCATCTCGGCAATGACCGCACGGCGGTGTGCTGCCTCAGCTCGCTCAACGCTGAGACCTATGACGAGTGGAAAGACGATGAGCAGTTCATCGAGGACGTGATGCGTTTCCTCGACAACGTCCTCTCCTCGTTCATCGCGGATGCGCCGGACGATATGTCCAAGGCGCGCTATTCAGCGATGCGCGAACGTTCCGTGGGCCTTGGCCTGATGGGTTTCCACTCGATGCTCCAGAACAAAGGCATTCCGTTTGAAAGCGGTATGGCCAAGTCCTGGAACATGCGCCTCTTCAAACATATCCGTATGCGGGCGGATGCCGCGTCGGTGCGTTTGGCCGAAGAGCGTGGGCCCTGCCTTGATGCGGAAGAGCGCGGCATCATGCAGCGCTTCTCCCATAAGCTCGCGATTGCGCCGACCGCGTCGATCTCTATCATCTGCGGCGGGACGAGTGCCTGTGTTGAGCCGATCCCGACCAATTACTACACCCACAAAACCCTCTCCGGTTCCTTCTCGGTCAAGAACCAGGCGCTAGAGAAACTCCTTGAGGAGAAGGGTCTCAATGACGACGACACTTGGGCAGGCATTCTTGAGAATGGCGGCTCGGTCCAGCACATCGATGATCTGACCCAAGACGAAAAAGACGTCTTCAAAACCGCGTTTGAGCTTGATCAGCGCTGGGTCATCGAGCTCGCCGCCGACCGCGCACCCTTCATCTGCCAGTCCCAGTCGATCAACATCTTCCTCCCCGGCGATGTCGATAAATGGGACCTCCACATGCTCCACTGGACCGCATGGGAGAAGGGCGTGAAGTCCCTCTACTACTGCCGCAGCCAAAGCGTTCAGCGCACGGCCTATGCCGGCGGTAAAGAGAAGGAAGACAGCGCCGAGGTGGAGGGCTTCACGGTCGAGAAGACCGACTATGATGAGTGTCTTGCTTGTCAGTGAGGTCCATAGTCTCGTTGATGTAACGCCGGGTCACCGAGACTCCTTTTCAAGAATAAAGAATCAACAAGTCCAATTCAGTTGGACTTGTTGTCAATGTCTGTTTGTCGATCTTTCGGATTAAAGATTTACACATTGCCGCTTTTTCTGCTGTACAAGATATCTCGGCTCACGTTAGAAATAAAAGTACGATAAAAATCGCACAAAGTGCGTTTTCTCGTCTTACTCTCTCTTGATGTGTGGTGAAAAAAGCACTAATGTGCTTACGACTATCGGTTGTGGAAGGTCGCCAGGGTCCATTACACCCTAGCGACCTTGAAGCTTCCGTACCCTTCCCTTGTCGGGCTCGGGGTGCGTACACGTTCACAAGAAACTAAGAGTCGGTTTTGAGGTACAAGTCAAGAGCTCGACGCTGCCAATTGTAAGGAGATTCCTATGGCAGTGTTGTTAATAACTTACGATCTGAATCGCGAGGTTGTGAGGCCTAATATAACTCGCACTATCAAGGGTTTCGGATGCTGGGCTCGACTTTCTGAGTCTAGCTATGCCGTTTCAACAAATCTGAGTGCAGACGAAATCTATAGTCGTTTGAAGCCTCAGATCGACGGTGATGATCAGATTTATATCATAACACTGAGTAACCCGTGGCAAGGATTTGGCCCCGAGAAAGTCAATCAGTGGCTTCAAGATGAGCTAGGTATCGCGCGCGCTGCCTAAACAGTGTTGAAGGCGGCGACTTGCGGTGGCCGCCTTCTCCGATGTGCTGACGCACACCAACTGCGAAGTCTTTCGCAGTTCGTTTGTCCGTTGGGAGCGAACTCTCCTCCCGTCATCCCGGAAGCCCGTGAGGGCTATCCGGGACCCAGGGCCGACTCTCAGATCCTGCGCAGGCTCGATCGTCACTCTTCCTGCCATGGGTCCCGGCTCTCCGCTTCGCTTCGGCCGGGATGACGGCCCAGTGGGCCAAAGCTTCCGCTGTATGCTCGCCACGGCGAAGACCGTGGCGCCCAACTCCTGAAACTGGTGTGTGCAGATGGTCAGAGATGGGCTCCACGGTCTCCGCTGCGCTTCGCCGTGGAGAGCGCTGTTTAAGAGCCTTGACCGCGATGGAACATAATGCGAACGTTGGGCATGGCTCGGTTTGATCTCATCGCCACCTATATGCTCGCGAACCGCAAGAACGGGGCGCTGTATACGGGCGCGTCGTCAGATCTCCTGACACGGATGAGCCAGCATAAGGCGGGCGCGGGTGCGCGGTTTCCGGCCAAGTACGGCTGCACGAAGCTCGTCTATTTCGAGCGCCACGAAACGATTGGTGCAGCCGTGCATCGGGAGAAACGCCTCAAGTCATGGCCCCGAAAATGGAAAGTTGCACTGATCGAGGAGTGTAATCGACACTGGGATGATCTGAGTGCTGAGATCATGCATGGTTAGCATGCTCCCACCTATGAGCGCTCGCCACGGCTCTGACCGTGGCGCCCATCTCGTCAACGCAAA
>CAWUIJ010000265.1:0-2625 GCA_963922235.1 uncultured Parvularcula sp.
AGACGGTGTGACCTACGCCAAAAAGATCACCACGGACGAGGCCAAGGTGGACTGGTCGCGCCCCGCCCATGAGATCGACTGCCAGATCCGAGGCCTCTCGCCCTTCCCAGGCGCCTTCACCTTACTAGGCGACCAGCGGATCAAACTCCTTCTCAGCCGGGTGGGTGGCGCAACGACTGCTGAGCCCGGCACGATTACCACGGCAGACGACACATCAGTTTCCATCGCGGCTGGCGATGGCCAATCTGTCGACGTCCTGAGACTCCAGCGGCCAGGAAAGGCGGCGCAAGATGCTGCTGAGTTTCTTCGCGGCAAGCCCTTACCTCTGGGTACGGTATTTCAGTGAGCGGCACGCTCAGCATCCGTCACCGCATTGAGGTTGAATATAACGGCACCCCGTTTGCGGGATGGCAGCGGCAAGAGAATGCAAACTCCGTCCAACAGGTGATCGAGGACGCTGGCGCCCAGCTTTCAGGCGGGAAGACCCATTGCTACGGCGCTGGCCGAACCGATGCAGGCGTGCATGCGCTCGCAATGACGGCCCATATTGATCTTGCGAAGCCGATGGACTCTTGGGCGGTGATGAATGGGCTGAACGCTCTTGCGCGCCCCCACCCGGTGGCCATCTTAAACGCTGCGCCTGTCGATGAGGAGTTCCACGCGCGGTTCTCCTGTATCGAACGTCGCTACGTCTACAGACTGATCCGGCGGCGGGCACCACTTGCGCTGGAGGCCAAGAGGCTCTGGCAAATCCCTTACGACCTTGATGCGAAGGCGATGGGCGAAGCCGCGCAGCATCTCGAGGGCCATCACGATTTCACGACGTTCAGGTCAGTTCAGTGCCAATCCAAAAGCCCGGTGAAAAGCATCTCAGAGATCCTCGTCACAGAGGCAGGACCTGTCGTCGAGGTCCGCATCCGGGCGCAATCGTTCCTCCACAACCAAGTGCGTTCAATCGTCGGGACGCTTGAACGTGTGGGTGCGGGCCGGTGGCAATCCAGCGACGTGAAAGATGCTCTTGAGGCGAAAGACCGAAGCCGCTGCGGACCTGTCGCGCCAGCACATGGTCTCTACTTTGAAAAAGCGATCTACGACGCCGATTGAAACGCTGGTAAAATACCGACAGCGACAAAGAGCGAGCCCATCAGCATGGAAAAGGCGAGGACCACGACGGCGAGAAGCCCAAGAACCCCGAGTGTTCCCATCGCGGATGTTCCAAGGGTCCGTTTGATCACGCCCCATTCAAGCCAGAGCGAAAATCCAAAGACCACGAGCGCCGCGATCTGAGCCACAACGCCCAGTCCGCTGATCAAAGACAGACCCAAAAGCAAACCAAACGCCAATCGGCTCAAAAAGACAGCCCAATTGAAGCCGATGATGAGGGGACTGATTTTCCAACCGGCATCTCGGCGCCGGGCGAGTGAGGCGAGAAGCGCAAGTTGAAGGCCCCAGGCGATCACAAAGACGATGGTCTCTGATAATCCGTAAGCGATCGGAGAAACGGAAGCGAGGCTGTATTGACCGCTCGCGACCGAAATCCGGCGTGCGCCCTCTGCTGCCAAAAGATGAGGCGGCAGCGCTAAGGGGATCGCCCAAAAACTTCGGAAAACCGCATCCGCGCTCATGTCGAGCCGTTCGGTCCAACGCTCATCAGCACGCGCCATGGCAATCGTGCCTGCGATCGCGCTGGAGATATCCCGGCCTGAGATCATGAGCTGGCCCGACCGTAAACGCGCAGGATCTCCGAATAGATCTGCGTCAGATTTTCGATATCGTCCGTTCCCACCGCTTCATCGACCTGATGCATGGTGGCGCCGGGAAGACCAAACTCCACCGTTGGGCAGACCTTGGCGATAAAGCGCGCATCGGAGGTCCCGCCCGTGGTCGAAGCCTCTGGCTTGTGCCCCGTCACGCGGTTCACCGCTAAAGAAATCAACTCCGAGAGCGCAGGGTCATTGTTGAGGAACGCCTCGCCCGAAACGCGGGTGGTCCATTCCCACTCAGCCCCTTGAGCTGCCTCATCGATAAGCTGCGAGAGGTGGCTGAGAAGCGTCTCACCCGTCCAGTTCGGATTGAAGCGCACGTTGAAACGGATCCACGCATCGGCGGGGATCACGTTCTCCGCTGTCTCAGCACTGCCCCAGCCGGTGACCTCAAGGTTCGAAGGCTGGAACGCTTCATATCCTTGATCGAGTTCCGCTGACGCAAGGGCCGCCGCGATCCGGGCGGCTGATGTCAGCGGATTCTGCGCACGATGGGGATAAGCGACGTGTCCTTGGCGGCCTTGGACCGTGATCGTCACATTGCACGAGCCGCGGCGTCCCACCTTCATCATATCGCCAAGAACTTCACGGCTTGATGGCTCACCGACCAGGCAATGGTCAAAGCCAAGACCCTTCTCCTCGAGCCAAACAAGCATCCGCTTGGTACCGTCGATTCCCGGCCCTTCTTCATCGCCCGTGATCAGAAGCGCGAGGGGCGCAGTCTGGTCAGCGCGCGCAATCGCCGCGATGAAAGCGGCGATCGCGCCCTTCATGTCCGACGCGCCGCGCCCGCGGATCAGTCCGTCATCGACGGTGGGCTCAAAAGGAGGCGTGGTCCACGACGCCTCATCGCCTGGCGGGA
>CAWUIJ010000266.1:0-2620 GCA_963922235.1 uncultured Parvularcula sp.
TCCTCGAAGCCATGCCGGATGCCGAGGTCGAGATCGAAGACCTGGCAGGTGATGGTGACCACTACCGTGCACGTATTGTCTCGGCGGCTTTCCAGGGCCTCAACCGCGTGCAGCAGCACCAGCTGGTCTATAAGGCGCTCAAAGGAAAAATGGGCGGAGTTCTCCACGCCTTAGCTCTTGAAACACAAGCGAAAAGCTGACCGGTCTCTTGCTCAGCGCACTCGCTTGCCTAAGTGAAGGGCATAGCAAGTCTGAGGGGGCTTGGTCATGAGCGATCGTAAACATGATGTCGGCTTCAACAGTCTGATCGAGGATGTCTTTGGACTTAATATTCGTGGGCTGATCACCATTCGAGATACGGTGGTCCGGCCCGGCAAGGTCGCCGATGCAGCTCACGATCCCGACTGGCTCGGGACGTACACACCATCGCTTCGGCTAGTCTTTTTCCTTCTGACCATCACCAGCGTTTTGCGCTTCATATGGGCACCAGACGACGGCGCGCTGATCGCGCAACTCAATGAAGCCTTCCAAGACCGTGTGCCTGAGGGGGCCGAAGTGGCGACAGCCACCGATCAATACCTGGCAACCTACGGCGCGCTCTACCCCGTATTCGCCATCCTGCTTTCAGCAGCCGTCGCGTTTTTCATGCGGATCTGGGGGCGCGATGCAAATTATGCGCTGAGGATCCGCCTCCACTTGATGGTTCTGATACCAAGCTCAGCATTCAGCATTTTTTCGATGGCCGCTTTTGGCTTTTACGACGGCGTTCTCAAAGAGAGTTTCTTGGCGCTTACGATCCTGGGGCTGATCGTTGGAATGATGCTCGATTTGATGGTCACTGTTCGAACCACCGCAGCAGCTGGCGTTCTGAACAAAATAAGAAACGCTCTTGCCTTCACAATCGTGAATCAGGTCACGTTTTTATCGTCAGCGTTGCTCTCCGCTCGCATCGCGGTCTCCATCGCCACGAACAGTCTCTAGGCTATCGAGACGAGCCCGCCCTCAACGTGTTGAGCGATACACAAAGAAAGCGAGCAACGGGAATAAGGTCAGCTCCAAGACGAGCGATGGGAGCGCGCCTGAAGTTAAAGCTTCAGCCGCTCCTTCGCCCGTCAAACGAAACGGTCCACCGATTGCGATCATCACACAGACGGTGATCACGGGAGTTGCCAAGCGTTGCAGAAGAATTGAGCCGGCAATCAAGACCAGTCCGCCTGCGAAGAAAAACCCCGAGACAAAGCGGACGTGATTGTCCTGCACGGCGTAAGCTGTGGGATCGACAGGCGCGACGAAGTCGGTTGGGCCCTGAAGCCCTAAGGTCTTGAAACCACCAAGCCCCATATTGAGGCCGAGCGCGATCACACCCAGGCCAACGAGGCCGAGGACAACGCGCAGGGCTATGGTCACGGACGCAGGGTCTCGTAGAACAGCTTATCGCCGCGCTTGACGAGGATCTGCACAGGGCCAGACCGCGCATCGCGCAACCGGTTCAGGTGATTGCTCACTGTCTCGACGTTCTGCGCTTCGTCCCAACCGATCTCGAGGATCACGTCGCCAGGACGCAATGATGAGTTGCTGAGATGGTTGGCAACGCCTGTGACGACCACGCCTTCTGTATCAGGAGGAAGGTGGTAACGCTCAGCCACGTCCGACGAGACTGTCTGCATGCGGATGCCCGCCATCTCGACCTCAGGCTGAGCTGGACCATTCACAGCCGCAAGACGCTGCTCGCGCGAAATGAGGGTGACCGCGAGGCGCGTCCGGCGACCATCACGAAGGATCACGACATCCACCGGCTCACCGATCGGCGCATCTGCAATGGCTTGTGTTAGCTCACGCCGCCCCGAAACATTTGTTCCGTCAAAGGAGAGGATCACATCACCAGTGCGCATGCCGGCTTCAGCGGCAGGGCCATCCATGACGGCGATTCCCGTCACGAGGGCTCCGCGGCCTGGCTCGAGATCGAGCGAGGCGCGCGTGGTGGCATCCACATCGGCAAGGAAAGCGCCAAGATAGCCGCGGCTGGTTTTGCCAAAGCGGCGCAGCTGATCAATCACGTCTTCGGCCAGCACCGATGGGATCGCGAAACCGACGCCAACGGAGCCGCCTGTCTGGCTGAAGATCACAGTGTTCACGCCGATGACGTTCCCTCTGCGGTCAAAAAGCGGGCCACCGGAGTTGCCGCGGTTGATCGCAGCATCTGTTTGGATGAACTGGTCATAAAGGCCTGCGCCGATGTCACGGCTCTGCCCTGAAATGATCCCGGCACTGACAGAACTGCCGAGACCAAAGGGGTTACCAATCGCAAGCACCCAATCGCCAACCCGAGCATTGTCGCTGTTGCCAAAGGCAAGCGCTGGGAAACGGCGATCGCCATCGAGGATCCGCAAAAGCGCAAGGTCTGTTTCCACGTCACGGCCGAGAAGCTCGACGCGGTACTCGCTGCCATCATCGAAAATGACGACGACGTTCCGCGCATTCTCAATCACGTGATTGTTCGTCACCACAAGGCCGCGGGAGTCGATGACAAAACCGGAGCCAAGCGCGACGGGCTCGGACGCTGCGGAGCCTGGGCCAATGGCCACGGCGGACACGTTGACGACGCTCGGCAGCACATTCT
>CAWUIJ010000267.1:0-2619 GCA_963922235.1 uncultured Parvularcula sp.
ATCTGTCCGGGTAGGCCGCTTTTCTTTTGAACTTTCATCGCAGGAAACGCGATCCGGACACCCAATCCATAAGCGGATGACGGATTAAGACTCCGCCCCTGCTCTTGATGCGGCAAACCCACGCCAATCGAGAGGCGTCCGCCATGACGGCGGGCGATAGCGCTCACCAGGGAAAGACCAAGACCATTACCAGTGGTCGAGCGGCTTTGCTCCAGGCGTACAAATCGCTGAACGATCCGTTCGCGGTCGATTTCTGATACGCCAGGGCCGTTATCCATGACGGATAGCAGCGCACCGCCCGTCGGCCGCGGAGCAACGGTCAGATCGATGACAGGCTTGATGTTGGAGCCATCCGGATGACGCCCATACTTCATCGCGTTGTCCAGAAGATTGGCAATAGCCTGACTGATCAGCTCACGGCTACCTTCGATGGTCGGGGTGTCTTGGAGGTTCGCCACCAACTCAAAACCCGCATCATCCGCAGCAGGAATATAAAGCTCGAGCATTTCTTCTGCGACCGCCTTGAGATCCACAGTCCCAGACAAGGTGTTGCTGCCCGCCTCGATCCGCGTGATCGACAAGAGCTCATTAAACGTACGGAGAAGCCTCTCGACCTCATCACGGGTTTTCAGAACCGCTTCTTCGGTGTCTCCAGCCTCGGCGAGGCCTGGATCATCCAAAAGGCTATCAAGGCGCGCTTTGATCCGGGTCAGTGGTGAGCGCAGATCATGGGCGATGTTGTCAGAGACCTGGCGCATGCCGGTCATAAGCTGCTCAATCTTATCGAGCATCTCATTGATGTTCCGCGCGAGGGTGTCGAACTCATCCTCGCCATTGCCAACGGCAAGACGCCGCGTGAGGTCACCACCCGTGATCGCTTCAACCGTGCGGTTGATACCATCGAGGCGCCGCACAAGCGCCGTACCCAGAATAGCCCCGAGGGCGACCGAGACAAAAACGAGCGCACTCACAATCCGCACAGCAATCCCCTGACGAATGCGCTGCAACTGGTGCAAGGCCTCGATATCACGGGCAATGAGGATCGTCGCGCGCACATCCGCACCATCAGGCCGGACGTAATCGAGCGTCCGAGTCCGCCCGACATAGCGGCGGGCATCCGGGTTCTCCTCACCAAAAGCAGGCCTGGGCGGAGCGAAGGAAAACTCAAACATCCCCTGTGCACCGATCATCCCAAAGGGAAAACCGCGCAGGTTCCCCGCAATCGGCTCAACAATTCGGTCGTCCTCAAGCACCACGAGATAACGCGAACTGACGGGCGAGGCCGTCTGTTCCACCTCATTGATGACCGCGCCCAATCCCGTGAGCTTGGGCGCCCCGTTGGCATCACTCACCCTTTCCAATCGGTCGAGCTCAGCCTGGAGTTCCAGGTCAATCGAATTGAAGGTCGCGCCGATAGTGCTCTCATAGAGCACGACACCGACAATGATCACACCAAAGACGAAAAGGAAGGCGCTGAAGACGATATAGCGAAAGGTGCTCGTGCTGAAGACGCGGAACCAAGGCTTTTTGCCGAGGCCCTCCGCAACATCTTCTGCCTCATCGAGCACCCCGCGGAGCGTCGACGCCGCCACGCCCGCCTTCGCCATCGCTTAGGCTTCGGCTGTCAGCGTGTAGCCAGCGCCGCGAACCGTCTTGAGAAGTGGCTTCTCAAAACCCTTGTCGATCTTGGCGCGAAGACGGCTGATATGGACGTCGATCACGTTTGTCTGCGGATCGAAGTGATACTCCCAGACATTCTCCAGGAGCATCGTCCGCGTCACCACCTGGCCGGCATGGCGCAGGAGGTATTCCAGAAGGCGGAACTCACGCGGCTGAAGATCAATCTTTTTGCCGCCCCGGCGAACAGTCCGGGCCAGGATGTCCATTTCGAGATCGTCGACGGAGAACGTGGTCTGAATGTTCGTCGGACCACGACGGCGACCCAGCGCCTCAACCCGGGCGATGAGCTCTTGCATTTGGTAAGGCTTGACGAGGTAGTCATCGCCGCCCGCCTGGAGGCCCGCGACCCGGTCATCCACCTCGCCCAAAGCGGACAGGAAGAGTGCTGGCGTCTCATCGCCTTCCGAACGGCGCTCTTCAAGGAGAGAAAGGCCGTCTTTATGCGGAAGCATTCGGTCGATGACATAGGCATCATAACCGCCGGATGTCGCCATCGACTTTCCGATCATTCCATCGAGCGCATGGTCGACAGCGTGGCCAGCTTGCCTCAGGCCCTTGACCATAAAGGTGGCTGCATCTGCGTCGTCTTCAATCACCAGAACACGCATGGTGTGTCTCCTTATTCTTGAGTTCCGATTAGCTGCTGATCGGCAGCGCGCGGAAATCGAGGCCTTGTCTTGTTTGCACACGGAGAAGGATGTTTTCCTTGCCCCGTTGGAGTGCAGATTCAACAGCCCGTTCAATATCGCGAGGTGTGGTCACGACCTGGTAGTCAGCCTCGGTGATAATCATGCCAGGGACGATGCCCGCCTCAGCGGCTTCGCTTTCACGATCGACATCGGACACCAAGACGCCTTCGACTTCGTCATCAAGACCAAGGCGACGACGCACGGTCTCATCCAGTGTTTGGAAGCTCACACCGAGACGTTCGGTTGTCTC
>CAWUIJ010000268.1:0-2599 GCA_963922235.1 uncultured Parvularcula sp.
GCTCAGTGTCCAGATGGTCGATGGCTGAAGGATACGACCCCGATGATCGAGTATCTTGATCGGGCATTCGCGGAGGTCTCAGTTTATCCGGAGGATCCAGCAGAGCGGTTCTTGAGCCTTCTGATCGAGGACTACGCCGATGAGTGGATGTGGAGGCCGGCGCTTCACTACCGTTGGTCCTATCCTGATACCCGGACTCTCTTGGCGCGCCGTATCGAGCGTGATCTCGTTCAGTCGCCGCCCTTTCTGAAACCGCTGGCGCGTGCCTACCTGGCCAATCGCCAGCGTTCCACTTACACCCGCGGTGATGGGGTGAGATCGCACAACCGGGCAGCGATCGAAGCGATCTATCTCGACACCCTTGCCGCGCTTGAGGATATCCTTCAGCAACAGGATTTTCTTGGTGGTGCGCGGCCAAGCATCGTCGACTTTGGCTTTTACGCCTCGATGTGGCGTCACTTTGGGCTCGATCCTGAACCCGCTGCAATCATGCAGCAGAAGGCGCCCGGCGTGTTCGCATGGCTGGCCCGCGTGTGGAATGCTCGTAGCGATGCGCTTGCTGAGGGCTCCTTTGCATCCTTGATGGAGGAGCACTGGCGGCCCGTCTGGAGGTCGGTGGCCAACGCATATCTTCCTTATCTTGATCAGAATGCTGAGGCTTGGAAGGCGGGAAAGAAGCGCTTTGATGCCGTTGCGAATGGCGTGCCTTATCCGCAAGTGCCGGCTGTCCAATACCGCGTCGCTTGCCGGGAGCAGTTGCTCAAAGCTTGGCTCGGCCTGTCGACTGAGACCCGGGCAGACGTGAAGCAGAGAATTCCTATCCCCAGTGTGGCGGATTGGCTCGAGACAGCAGCGGACATCCCATCCGGGCTGGAGCAGGAGTTCGTGATGCCGCTCAAGCCGCGTTATCAGAAATCGTCCGGTCTCTACGCTCTCAAAACGCTGCAAGGCACGCCGTGGGATATGGTCAATGGCGCGGTGAAGGACTGACTGCGCGCCAAAGCGTCAGCCTTTCATCCGGGAACGTCGCTTGATCTCTTCCGTGATCACCCAAAGCCGGTCCTGGCCCCAGACGCTGAGCGGCGGCTCGTCGCCCGGACCCTCGAGCCGGTAGGACGGAACACCCCAAAGGCCCATGCCTTTGATCATTTCATCCTGATGATCGGCAACGATCGGTCGCCAATCGTCAGAACCCATATGGGTTTTGGCTTCCTCCCAGTCGAGGCCGACAGCTTCGACACCTGCGCGAAGGCCTTCTTCGGTATCCAACCGCGCCGCTTGGCTAAATGCGCGCCGAAGCAGCTCTCCCAAAAGCGCTTCATCCAGACCCTTCGTCTTCGCCCAAGGGAGGAGGGAATAAGCGTCGAGCACGGGTTTTCCGATCGGAGAGAGGCACGGCCCAAAGGGAACGCCGTTGCGCACAGCTTCACGCTTGGTGTCGAAGAAGATGTAGAGGATCTTATCCATGGTCGCGGGTACGCCGCGCATAATCATGGGAAGGACGGGTTTGAAGAGGAGATTGATTCCGCATGCCTCTCGCAGTGCAATCGTCTGATCGTAGATAATCGATGTGTAAGGAGAATTGAGCGATGGATAGAAGTGCAAGGTGAGATCGCTCGCATCAACGCCTTCCACATCGGGCAGCGGCCTTGTTATGATCAGATCATCGTACTTGCCTTTCGCCGCACCATTTTCGCGGAGATGCTGTTCCAGGTGATCGATCCTGTCTGTGCCCCAGTACCACTCGCCACTGTAGAAGAACATCGCTCCCGAATAGTGGTGAAGCTTCTTCAGCCGACGGCTGCCCTGGTCGACCGCTGCTGTCGCCTCAGTTCGTGTGGCTTTCGCGAATGAGCCAAGGGTTTCGCTGTCGCCTGACCAAAGTGCCTCGCTGATCTTTGGAGCAATCGCGACGAAGTCGCCGGGTGAAAGACAGGCAAGAGCACACTCCGCTTCTGCTAAGAGATCAGCGGGCGGAGTCGTTGGTGCGTTGTCTGGAAAGGAAACCCCATAAGGCTTCGCAATAAGGCTCGCATCACGGCGGGCCCAGTCGGCGAGTTCGTCATAGTGCGGCTGGCTTTTCCCGCCAGTGCCACGCATCAGATGCACTTTTAAGTCGATGTCATAGCGCTCTTGCAGTGCGCCGAGTTTTTGGACCGCGAGGTGGGAGTAGGGGTCATCGGTCTGGTGAAAATATTCCAACGTGTGCGGCTGTTGTTTTCTTTGCCGTTTGGCTTCTGCCTTGACCCGGCGGGCCCGACGTTTCTTTGGGTCAACCACCCGGTTGTAGAGAAGGGCGCCCAGTGTCCGCGCAAGCTTAGAGGGGTTGCGCATGCTAGGTGGGTTGGAATGATCTTCCGGGTCGCGAATGTCGTTCACGGACTGTGTTCCCTCATCGGCTTGTGCGTTCATGTCTTTGCCGAGTCATGACATTCACGATGTCATAAATCCAGCGGAACATGCACGCTGACGTCCACCATTAGATCGCCCTAAGCGCCTCAAGAAGCTGGGTCATCGCATCATGCGTGCTGCCGGGTTTTGGCATTTTGGTTTCGATGTTGAGCTGACCTTTCAAACCAGCCGCGCGGTGGACGCCAAT
>CAWUIJ010000269.1:0-2597 GCA_963922235.1 uncultured Parvularcula sp.
ATCCGCAGCGGGATTTTTTCGTGTGCGATATCTTCGACGCCGCGCCCAAGTCGGATATGGCCTCGATGGAGTATCCGCTCTTCACGCTCTCAACCAAGCCTGATATGACACCGCGCCGCTATGAGGTGAAAGGTAACTGGTTGACGCTGAAGCCGTCCAGCATTGGCCTCGCCACGGTCTTTGACCGTGACATTCTGATCTACTGCATCAGCCAGTGCATGGCAGCGCTCAACGAAGGTCGTCAAGTACATCGCACAATGCGGTTTTCAGCCCATGACCTACTCAAAGCCACAAATCGCGACACAAGCAGACGCGGCTACAAGCTATTCAAAGACGCGCTCGACAGGCTGCGTAACACAGGCATTGAAACCAACGTCACCACAGGCGGTGTTGAAACGCTCGACGGCTTCGGCTTCATCGACAAATACCGCGTCGTTCGGGAAACCCGTGATGGTCGGATGCAGGCCATTGAAATCACTCTCTCTGACTGGCTGTTCAACGCCATCGACGCTAAGGGGGGCGAAATCCTGACGATCTCGCCCTTATACTTCCAGCTCCGCAAACCGCTTGAACGCCGCCTCTATGAGATCGCCCGCAAGAGCTGCGGCACCAAAAACCGCATGCTGCGCTATGGCATGGAAAAGTTGCGCATGAAAACAGGCTCGCAGTCCACACCCAAAGAGTTCCGCCGCATGGTCAAGGCCATCGTGGATATGAACGATGAGAAGAAGCACATCCCCGATTACACGTTCGAGCTGGACGGCGATCTGTTCATCATCCGCCCGCGTTCCGAGTTCACGGATATCTACACCGAGCCTGAGACGCTAGACGCGCTCGATCAGATCACCCTGCCCTCTCCCGCCTATGACAACGCCCGCAAGTACGCGGGCGGCTATGATCTATACTTCCTAGAGCGTGAATGGCGCGACATGTTGAACGGCAAGAAATCAGTGCCTGACAACCCGAGCGGATCGTTTGTGAACTTCGTCAAAAGCTATGTGACGCGCAACGGCGAAGCACGATTACTCATTTGAGTTTTTTATCATTTACTCATGGTGACTAATGCCAAGTTTAAAGGACTTTTGGGAAGCCTTACAAGCAGGATGGTTCCCAGCTCTAGCAGCGCTCATCGGATGCTCGATTGTCGTAGCTGGTGACTGGTTTAGTATCCCCTACCTCGGCGAGGCTCCTGATTGGCTCACCGTAACAGCCGCGTATGTTGGGGTCTTTTCACTCAGCATTCTGCTGGCAAACATCGTCTATCTGCCTGTTTGTATTTGGAGAAAAATGAAGGCACGGCAAGCGCAAGAAAAATTCCGTTCATGGGTATGCAAAGAAGTTCAAAACGCGCCGCCTCAAGAAATCGCAGTCTTAGCTTACCTGATCACCTCTGGCCGAAAAGCCTTTGCTGCAGAGATCAATGATCGCCGCCTTGCGCCTCTTGTATCAAAGGGCATTATTATCAAGCTAGGTGGAACACATAGCATGTTGGAATGGCCATATATGGTTCAAGAAGATGTATGGGAGTTTCTGAATGAGAACAAAGATCAATTCATTGTCCCAAACGTTGAAGAAGTAGGCGATCCTTTCAACTGGCGAACAAGCAGCTGGTAATTACTCACTTACTCAAATACTCAGACCACAAATCGCGCGTGATGTCGGAAATCGACCGCCCCTCTTCAACGGATTTCATCTTGATCCGCTTATACAGGCTTCCCTCAATCTCAGCATTCAAACGCTTTTTCTTCTCGTCTGCCGTCTCCGTAACCTCTTGTAAGATGAGTTGACGGGCTTCATCGCCACGGCTGGGGCGTTTGGCAGAAAGTCCCATTACGCCACCTCCCGCGCCACAGGCGCGATCATACCAAGAACTTCGTCAATCAAGGCGACCGTTTCGGCCTTGGCCTTGGCGTTGTCCGCGTCAAACACGGTCAACCCCTCGGATGCCGTCTGCGGATAAACCTGCCGCTGTGTGATGGTCGTCTCAAAGACGGGTAGGGCGTATTCATCCAGAGCCGCCCGCACATCGCCACCAAGGCGCGTTCCTTCCACCACGCGGGACACAACAAAGCCCGCAAGTGGAACGCCGTCTGTGACCTCCTGACGGGCTTTGATGAAGTCCACCAGATCGGATGCCGCCCAGATGTCATAGGGCGAGGGTTGCACAGGAATCAGGATAAAATCACTGACTTTGATCGCAGCGGCGATCATGTCTTCCAGCTTAGCCGCACCGTCGATCACCACATAATCGTAATTCGCTGCCATGCTGCGCAGCGTCTTAACGTTGTTGGGACGGTCGAGCGCCACCAGCTCAATGGGGTTGTCCTCATGGGCCGCATGCCAATCACGGGCGCTGCCCTGCGGGTCACTGTCCACGATCAAAACGGAATGCCCGCGATCATGCAACGCCCGTGCAAGGTTTGTGCTGATGGTGGTCTTGCCGCACCCACCCTTCGGATTCAAAACGGAAATTATGCTCATATCTGCCTCATTTGTGTCTTTACTCAAAAGTGTAGCTGAGTAATTGAGTTTAGGCAAGCTAGAAGGGGTCTGATGCCGGAGGGGGCAGAATCCTACGCTAAGGGATCTGACGTCAC
>CAWUIJ010000270.1:0-2593 GCA_963922235.1 uncultured Parvularcula sp.
CCCCCGCCATGACGACGCATTCTCCTGAAACCATTGCCGAGCACGGCCTGAGCCCTGACGAATTTGCCGACATCAGGCGGCATCTGAACCGCGAGCCGAACTTGCTGGAGCTCGGCATTTTCTCCGTCATGTGGTCCGAGCATTGCTCGTACAAATCCTCACGGCGGCACCTGAAGCGCTTGCCGACGACAGGGCCCCAGGTGATCCACGGGCCAGGCGAGAATGCGGGCGTGGTCGATATCGGCGATGGCCAGGCGGTCGTCTTTAAGATGGAAAGCCACAATCACCCGAGCTTTATCGAGCCCTATCAGGGCGCCGCGACCGGCGTGGGCGGCATCATGCGCGATGTCTTCACTATGGGCGCGCGGCCGGTGGCGATGCTCAATGCCTTGCGCTTTGGCGCGATGGATCATCCGAAGACGAAGCATCTCCTCTCCGGTGTGGTCGCAGGCATTGGCGGCTATGGCAATTGCATGGGCGTGCCGACCGTGGGCGGCGAGACCGGCTTTGACCCGCGCTACAATGGCAACATCCTCGTGAACGCGATGTGCGTCGGTATAGCGGATCAGGACAAGATCTTCCTCTCGGCCGCAAAGGGCGCAGGCAATCCCGTCGTCTATGTCGGATCGAAGACCGGCCGCGACGGCATCCACGGCGCGACCATGGCCTCAGCCGAATTCGACGAAGCCTCTGAAGAGAAACGCCCCACGGTGCAGGTCGGCGATCCCTTTATGGAGAAGCGCCTTCTGGAAGCCTGCCTCGAGCTGATGGCGGAAGACGCGATCCTCGCCATCCAGGATATGGGCGCGGCGGGCCTGACGTCCTCCTCCGTCGAGATGGCAGCAGGCGGTCTGGCCGCGGGCGAAGGCGGGCTGCACCTGAAGCTCGATAACGTGCCCCAGCGCGAAGAGGCGATGACCGCCTATGAAATGATGCTGTCCGAGAGCCAAGAGCGTATGCTGATGGTTCTCCGCCCCGGTGCTGAAGACAAAGCCCGTGCGATCTTTGATAAGTGGGAGGTCGACTTCGCTGTGATCGGTGAGACCACGGCGACGGGTAAGCTGGTGATTGAGCACAAGGGCGAGATCGAATGCGATCTGCCGCTTGGTCCGCTGGCTGATGAAGCGCCGAATTATGACCGGCCGCAGGACCCTGCGCCCCTGCCCGCAGCGCTTGAAGATCCCGTGGTCACCTTCCGCGAGTGCCAGGTGCACCTGACGGCGGGCGAGCAGCCACTGAGCGATATCGGCGATGCGCTGATCGCAGAAACCTTGCGTGATCAAGATGGTATCGGCGCTATCGGCATCAGCCTGGGCGTCAAGACGATGACGATTCACGCGCGCTCCACCGCGGGCGCGGCGGAGGATGTCTTCGCAGGCTTTAAGACGGCTGCGGAGAATCTCGAAACGGCGGGTGCTGTCACCAAAGTGCGGGTCGAAGAGGAAGCGTCCGACGTCGATCTTGCAGATGTACCGGGTGGCGACTCGATGCTGCTCGCGCTCAGCAGGCTGATGGCCTCCCCTGACCTTTGCTCGCGCGCGTGGGTGACAGAGCAATATGACCACTCGGTGATGGCCGATACGCTGGTCGTTGGCGGTGATGCGTCGGTGGTCCGGGTGCACGGCACCAACAAAGCGCTTGCGGTCACAGCCGACTGCACGCCGCGCTATTGCGCCGCTGATCCCTTCGAAGGCGGCAAACAAGCCGTGGCCGAGGCGATCCGCAATCTCTCCGCGGTCGGAGCAGAACCCCTTGCCATCACCAATTGCCTCAATTTCGGCAACCCCGAGAAGCCTGAGATCATGAGCCAGTTCGCGCGCGCGATCGACGGCATATCCGAGGCCTCCTTGGCACTTGGTGCGCCGGTCGTCTCCGGCAATGTCTCTCTCTATAATGAGACCGACGGCGCACCGATCCCGCCGACCCCTGCGATCGGTGCGGTGGGGATCCTCGCCGATGCCACAAAACACGCGACCATTGCTGGCGCAGAGATGGGTGATGCGCTGGTTCAGATCGGCGTGACGCGGGGGCATCTCGGCCAATCCCTCTATATGCGGACATTGTTCGGTCACGAGGACGGCACCCCGCCGCCTGTGGACCTCAGCCTCGAAGAAAAGGCTGGCTCGTTTATCCGCAAAGTGATCAGTGAAGACCGCGTCAGCGCTGTCCACGACGTTAGCGACGGCGGCATCCTGGTTGCTGCCGCAGAGATGGCGATCAGCGCTGGACTAGGCCTCGCTGTGACGACACCGGTTCAGGCCCGCCGCGCCGCCTTCTGGTTTGGTGAGGACCAAGGCCGGTACCTGGTGGCTGTGCCAGCTGAATCCGCAGACAATTTCGTGCTGAAGGCCGCCATGGCTGGCCTCCAGGCCACCAGGCTTGGCATTTTCGGTGGTACAGAGATCATCCTTGATGGTACCGATCGTCTTGATTTGACCGCGCTTGCGGCTGCCCGTGAAGCCACCATCCCTGCCCTTTACGAGACCCATGAAGGAGACCCCGCCATGCCGATGCAAGAGAGCGAAATCAAAGAGATGATCCTCGAAGCCATGCCGGATGCCGAGGTCGAGATCGAAGACCTGGCAGGTGATGG
>CAWUIJ010000271.1:0-2564 GCA_963922235.1 uncultured Parvularcula sp.
AGCTCTTGCCGAAACCTGGTGCTTGGATGGTGCGGGTGAAGCAGCTCTTTTCCTTTGCCATGTTTGGCACCGTGGTGTGGCTCACCTGGGTCGTGAGCCTGCAGGCCGGCCCGCAAGGCGTTCTGATCCTCGGGATCGCGCTGGTCGCGTCATCGCTGGCGGCCTGGCTTTTTGGTCTGGCGCAGGAGAAGGGCGGGAGCACGCCGCTGAAAGCCGCCGCCGCCGCCGCGCTCGTGACCGCTTTGGTCCCGCTTTTCACGCTGACCGCCCAACCGGTGGCAGCGGCATCAGCGTCCGCAGCGAAGGTCCCTTATGACGAAGCGCTGCTCGCCCAATACCGGGCTGAGGGCACCCCGGTCTTTATCGATTTCACCGCCGCCTGGTGCGTGACGTGCCAATACAACAAGCGCGTTGTGCTCGATACAGAACCCGTGAAAGCTCTGTTCGCCAGCACTGGCACCGTCTTTATGGTCGCTGATCTCACCAATCCCGACCCCATCATTACCGCTGCGATAGAAAGACAAGGCCGTAGCGGCGTTCCGCTCTATCTCTACTATAAGGGAGAGGCAGAGCCCGAGATTCTGCCGCAAATTTTGACTGCTGAGCGCCTCGCGCAAACCCTGGAGCCAACCGGATGATCACCGCCACCATCCTTTCCGCCACTCTCATGTTGTCCGCTGCCAGCGCCCCGATCCCCGGCGAGACGGCGCCCGATTTCGCTGAAATGAGCGCATCGGGCCAGGAAGTCTCGCTGGCGGATTTCGCAGGCAAGACGGTGGTCCTTGAGTGGACCAACCACGACTGCCCCTTCGTCCGTAAGCACTACAATTCCGAAAACATGCAAGGCCTTCAGCGCCGCGCGGCCGCCGAAGATGTGGTCTGGATTTCAGTGATTTCGTCGGCACCCGGAAAACAGGGCCACGTGTCTGCTGAAAAAGCCTTGGAACTGACGGAGTCGCGCGGAGCAGAGCCAGCCTATGTGCTTCTCGACGAAGACGGCAGCATGGGCCGGGCCTATGGCGCCAAGACCACGCCGCACATGTACATCATCGATGACGAAGGTCTTCTTCGTTATGCGGGCGCGATCGACACAATCCCATCCGCGGACCCTGCCGATCTTCCCAATGCCCAAAACTATGTGACAGCAGCTTTGGGTTCGATGGCTGACGGCAACGAGGTGGTCACGACGCTGTCCGCCCCTTATGGATGCTCCGTGAAGTACTGATTCCTTCAGGCATTCGGGAGTGAGAAATGACCGACCCCACCACGCTGAAGGCTTGGGGGGATCTCTCCTCCCTGGCGCAAACCGATGGCCAGGCCGAACTCAAGGCCATGTTCGCAAGCGACCCTGGTCGCTTTGAACGTTTCTCCCGTGAGGCCTGCGGACTTCTTTTGGATCTATCGAAGACCCGCATCACTGGTTCGGTGATGACGGGTCTTTTGTCGCTGGCCCACGAAGCCGGGCTCGAAGAGCGTCGCGCGCAGATGTTTGCGGGTGCGCCTATCAACACGACGGAGCACCGCGCGGTACTTCACACCGCTCTTCGGGACAGGAGGAATGGCACTTATCTCGTCGATGGCGAGGATGTGATGCCGCTGATCGAAGATGTGCGCCAGCGTATGAAGGCGTTCACCGATGCGGTCATCTCGGGCGAACGCAAGGGTGCGACGGGCAAGCCTCTCACCACCGTGGTCAATATCGGCATCGGCGGTTCTGACCTTGGTCCTGTGATGGTGACGGAGGCTTTGAAGCCTTATCAGGTGCCTGGACGATCCGTGCACTTCGTCTCCAATGTCGATGGCACGCATCTCGCCGAAGTGTTGCGCGTGATTGATCCGGAAACCACGCTTTTCTGTATCGCGTCGAAGACCTTCACCACCCAAGAGACGATGACGAATGCCGCCAGCGCGCGGGACTGGTTCATGCGCCATGGTCGAACCGAGGCCGATATCGCTAGCCACTTTGTGGCTTTGTCCACCAACGCAGAGGCCACCGCGGCCTTCGGCATTGATCCGGACAATGTCTTTGGCTTCTGGGACTGGGTCGGTGGCCGCTATAGTTTGTGGTCGGCGATTGGCCTGCCGATCGCGCTCACGATCGGATGGGACAACTTCGCCGAGCTGTTAGCCGGTGCGAGGGAGATGGATCACCATTTCGAAGAGGCGCCCTTAGCTGACAATTTGCCGGTACTTCTGGGGATGACAGGTCTTTGGCACCGCAGTTTTCTCGGCATGAGCGGGCTCGCTGTCTTGCCCTATGACCAATACCTCCATCGCCTAGCGGCCTATCTTCAGCAGGCGGACATGGAATCGAATGGCAAAGCGCGCCGTCATGACGGAGAGCCGGTGAGCTATCCCACGGGACCGACGCTGTTCGGCGAGCCTGGGACCAATGGTCAGCATGCATTCTATCAGCTGATCCACCAGGGCACCGATGTCATCCCTTGCGAGTTCATTGCCGCGGCGCGGTCGCACAATCCGCTGGGTGATCACCACGAGAAACTCTTGGCCAATGTCCTTGCGCAGCCTGAAGCGCTGATGGTCGGTGTCACAGAAGACGAGGC
>CAWUIJ010000272.1:0-2560 GCA_963922235.1 uncultured Parvularcula sp.
GCCAAAAGGTTCGAGATCGCAAGTCCGACCAGCGCTAGCGAGCTGAGCGAGAACAGTGCGAACCGTACAGGGATGAAATTCACCAGGGCTTGATAGAGGCTGTGCGCAATCCGCAGCACGACATAGGCCCAAGCCATAGTGACCGCAAAGCCGCTCTCATTGCCTGCAAGATTGGCGTAGAGAGCCAGCGCGTAGAACACCACGGGCTGTTCATGCAGGTGGTTGTAATTGTCCGCCACCTGGCGAACTTCGCGCGGAAGAACGTCCATCTCGGACTTGTCCTTCATTTTGGTGACGTCGATCTTGGCCTTCTGCATGGCCGGAATGCGCGTGGCGTACATCCACAGCCACATGACCAATGTCCATGATGCCAGGATCAGCACGGGCGTCAGCGTTGAACTCATAACGAATCTCCCTCGTTTTTCTTGGGGGTAGGCTAGCAGGCGGGTCGCTGTTTGTCGCCTCGGGATGTGCGCACGCATTGATCGAGAAAATTCGGTAGGCAGATGGAAAACATTTGCATTTGAGGATCTCACTGCCGCTGTCGATTTTGTGATAGGCGCGGGCATTGAGAGCTTGGCGCTGCCCCAGTAGCGTTCCTATCGGTAATCGATATGGGGATGACGATGCTCTTGGTGGCGATGGCAGCAGCGGCGGGCATGCTTGCTGATCTTGAAGGCTCTTGGATCGGGGCGCTCGAATATCGGGATTATAGCTCTGACAAGCTGGTTCAGATCCCCGTCACGGTCGAGAACGAGCTGCACGGCAATAGCCTGATCGGCAAGCTCGTCTTCACGGACCCCGGTTTTCAAGTCTACCGCGTGTCGGTGACCAACTATGACTTTGACGCGGGCGTCGCCTACCAGGCCTATATCCAAGACGGAGGCGCGGACCGGTTTGAGAGCTCCTTCACCTTCGAAGAGACCGAGGACGGTTGGGTGATCACGCAGACCCGAGACGGCGAGGATGCTGATGAGCCCGCGACCATCCGGGATGTCACCACGTTTTCAGGCAATCAGCTGATCACCGAGCGTTCGGTCGATCCCCTTGGTGATGGCGAGGACACCTTTTTCTTCCGGAACCGCTCGGTGCTGACGCGGCCCTAAGCAAGAACGGATGACCATTGGCCGCAAACCAATTGCGCCCAGGGCCGCGCGCCCCTAACTCCCGGCGCTATGACCCAGACCGTCAATGATATTCGCCGCACGTTTTTGAGCTTTTTCGAAGGCCGCGATCACCTCGCGCTGCCGTCTGCGCCGCTTTTGCCGCAATCGGACCCGACTTTGCTCTTCGTCAATGCGGGCATGGTGCCGTTCAAGAACATCTTCACGGGCAAAGAAACGCCGCCTGCGCCGCGTGCCACGACGTCGCAAAAGTGTGTGCGCGCCGGGGGCAAGCACAATGACCTCGATAATGTGGGGTACACGGCGCGGCATCACACCTTCTTTGAGATGCTCGGCAACTTCTCCTTTGGCGATTACTTCAAAGAGGAGGCGATCGACGCGGCCTGGAGCCTGGTGACCAAGGAGTATGGGATCGATCCGTCGAAACTTCTCGTCACTGTCTATCACACGGACGAAGAGGCTGTCGCGCATTGGAAAAAGGTCGCTGGCCTCCCCGACGAGAAGATTATCCGTATCGCGACATCGGATAACTTCTGGTCGATGGGCGATACGGGGCCTTGTGGTCCGTGTTCGGAAATCTTCTATGACCACGGCGAGGACATCCCAGGTGGTCCTCCAGGCAGCCCGGACGAAGATGGCGACCGTTTCATTGAGATTTGGAACCTCGTCTTCATGCAGTTCGATCAGCAGCCGGGTGGCGAGCGGGTTGAGCTTCCGAAACCGTCGATCGACACCGGTATGGGGCTTGAGCGGATTGCTGCTGTTCTTCAGGGCGTGCATTCGAACTACGAGATTGATCTTTTCCGTAAGCTGGTTGGTGCGTCTGTTGAGTTCACGGGCCGGAAGGAAGAGGGCGACGATGCGGCCGCCCACCGGGTGATCGCTGATCACCTGCGTTCGTCCGCGTTCTTGATTGCGGACGGTGTGACCCCGTCGAACGAAGGTCGCGGCTATGTTCTTCGCCGGATCATGCGCCGCGCGATGCGCTATGCAGCAAGCCTTGGGGCGAAAGACCCTCTGATGCACCGCCTGGTGCCGACGCTTGTTGCTGAGATGGGTGGTCAGTATGGAGAGCTCCAGCGCGCAGAAACCCTGATCACGGATACGTTGCGGCTTGAGGAGGAGAAGTTTGCAGGCCTTCTCGACCGCGGGCTGAAGCTTTTGTCGGAAGAAACAGCGAAACTCGGCGCAGGCGGCGTGTTGCCTGGTGAGGCAGCCTTCAAGCTTTACGACACCTACGGTTTCCCCCTCGATTTAACCGAGGATGCATTGCGCCGCGACGGATTTGGTCTCGATGCAGACGGTTTCGAAGCCGCGATGCAGGCGCAGAAAGAGCGTGCGCGGGCGAGCAGCCAGTTCGCTGGCCAGGCTGGCGATGACAAAGTCTGGTACGACCTAGGCGATGAGCTGGGGTCCACCGAATTCACGGGCTATTC
>CAWUIJ010000273.1:0-2530 GCA_963922235.1 uncultured Parvularcula sp.
AGGGCGCGGTCGTCATATTCAGGAACGCCCCATTCTTCGTCGTGATAGGCCTCATAGACCTCATCGCCAGGCGTGGGCCAAGGGCAACGCTTCACTGGACGTAATCTGGGGTGCGGATCTTGAGCCGCAGATCGTAGCCATCAAAGAGCGCCATGGCTTCGTCGCCTTCCACCCGGTCCATCCGCATCATCGCAAGGCCTTCGCCTGCAATCATGGAGGACACCGTGCCAACAACGCCCGCTTTCTGACGAAGCGAAGTACCACGCGGCAAATCCTTGTCGAGAAAGACCTGAAGTGTCCGCTTACGGATCTCGCCCTTGCGCTTCATCCGAGACGCAACCTCTTGGCCAACAAAGCAGCCTTTTTTGTAGTCAACGCCGCCCAAGAGATCGATGTTCACGTCGGTTGGGAAGACGTCTTCGGACATATAGTCGAGGCCGAATTCAGGAATGCCACGTCTACGGAGCATCATGAAATAGCTTGGGCTTTTGGGCCCGGTGACCATGGGGCCGAGTTCGAACCAGCGCTTACCTAAACCTTCGAGGCGTGGATCATCAGCTGCATTATCTGGTGCAGCCTCGGGTGGGCCAACGAAGACACCGCCAGGCACTTTTTCAAAGGCGACTTTCGCCCGCATGCGATAGTTGTTCAGCGATTTGACGAGGAACTGCCCACGACCTGCAAAACAATCGATGACGAACCCGGTGGTCAGCCGATGCAAGAACATCGTGTCGAGCACTTTGCCCTGGGGCGTCAGCAAACAGCTGAAACGAACCTCACCGGGTTCGGTTCCGACCACATTACCAGCCAAGACGGTTTCGAGCAGCGCCGCCGCATCGGAGCCTTGGACAGAGATCAGGTCGCGGGCCAGGATCGTGGGTTTAAAACTCATAATTCGGGTAGTCCAACTTCTTCCACCGGCTGCGAGCGGCCCACCGCCTCTAACGTCACCGTGTGGTTTCCAGCACCAACCGGGATGAGCAGCTGAATGGGCTTGTAGCCCTCCTTGCCGACGGTGACTTCGACAGCCATCGCATAGTCCACGCGGCAAGGCGTGCGGCACACACCGTTCGGATGGACCAGGCTGGCATTCTCTGGCGTCGACGAAATGATCGGCCCCACAGGCGCATCAAAGCTGCCTCGAGCCCAACCCACTCCGTTGGGAACACCAGTTTCGCAGGCTGCAAGTGCCACGACGATTGCCAACAAGCCCTTCTTCACGCTTCTCACTCCCGACCTGCAGTATGGAACGCTTTCGCTAAATCTGTGGTTAAGTCGTCTATGTCTTCAAGCCCTGCGTGGAAACGGAGGAGCTGGCCCTCGTCTTTCCAGGGCACCGCGCTACGGCATGTCGCAGGCCAAGCCGGCAAACACAGGCTCTCATAGCCGCCCCAACTGTAGCCCAATCCGAAGAGCTTCAATGCGTTGATAAAGGCCGCTGTATGGGCCTCGTCACCACGTTCAAGGATCACGGAAAACAGGCCGCAAGCCCCTGTAAAGTCACGTTGAAAGAGACCGTGCTGTGGATGGCTCTCGAGCGCGGGGTGCATCACCGTTTTGACCTCAGGGCGGTCGGCGAGCCACCTGGCGAGGGCGAGGCCTTGCTGTTCATGGGCTTTCAAGCGCGTTGGCAGGGTTCTGATGCCCTTAAGGATCGCGTAGACATCATCGGGCGAGGTCTGATTACCCAGAAGCGTGGCCTGCGCCTTGATCTTTTTGCCGAGCGCCGTGTTGGTCGCGATCGTCCCCAAAAAGGCATCGGAATGCCCGCCCATGTATTTTGTGGCGGACTGGATGCTGATCGACGCGCCGAGTGAGAGAGGCTTGAGATAGACGCCAGCTCCCCATGTGTTGTCGATCGAGACGGGGATATCGCCCGCGGCTTTCGCAATCGCAGGGATGTCTTGCACTTCGAAGGTCAGAGATCCCGGGCTCTCGGTGTGGATCAGTGTGGTCTCCGGACGGATGAGGTCGCGAATACCTTCCCCAATGAGGGAATCGTAATAGCGCACACTGATCCCGCGCTTCATCAGAAAGTGATCGCAGAAACTCCGTACAGGATCATAAGCTGTATCGGTCACCAGGATATCGGCGCCGGGCGTGGCAAAGCTCAAGAGTGTGAGATTGACGGCCGAGAGACCCGAGCTTGTGAGAATGACCTCGTCCGCTCCTTCAAGCCCAGCGACGGCTTCCTTCAGGGCATCGTGGATATCCGTCCCGTGGCGGCCGTAATAGCGCGGGCGCGGACGGGCGACGAAGCTTTCGTAATCAGGGAAGAGAACTGTCGACCCTCGGTCGACAGAAGGGTTGACGAGTCGCACACCATCGTGAGGCCTTGCGCCATGGCAGAGCTTGGTTTCGTCTTTCATCCGTACCACTCAATCATGCCGGTGGCTCTGTCATAGAGAGTGAAGCCCTCGCGCTGATAAAGCTGGAGCGCGCGGGGGCTATCAAGGCTGCAGGTTTCGATCAGCACACGGCTTGGCTGGAATGACCAAGCGAGCCTCGTTGTCTCGCGGAAGAACCAGCG
>CAWUIJ010000274.1:0-2515 GCA_963922235.1 uncultured Parvularcula sp.
TCGACGTCCACGACCGCGCCGATCACCTGCGCAATTTTGCCTTCTGCCATCTACTGTCCTCCATAATGCTCTCCGTAATGACCTAGCCCAAATGAAGCGCGCTTGCTGAAACTCGTGTTTCGTGGCTGCGACGAATGTGGCATGGCCAAAAGGGAGCAATCGGTAATTTGGATGTCCAACCTTGAACGTTCATGGGCGGATAAGAGATGCAAACAAGAGCGTCAACGAGATCGCAGGTCTTTTTTAGCACTGATGCGGTGTTCAATGTCGCGGATGGTGTCGCGGCCACCTTGCGCTGAGAGATGAGAACAATGTCCCACCCCTTTTTCGCGTCCTTTTCGAAAACACTGATCATCAATCTCGAGCGGCGAGATGACCGCCGGCGGGAGATGGCGGCTGAGCTGGCATCACTCGGCACCCAAGTTGGCCAAGACAACATCACGCTGTTTCCGGCTGTGGCACCGGATGATCCCGGCGCTTTCCCCTCGATCGGCGCACGCGGCTGTTTCATGAGCCACCTCGGCCTGTTGAAGCAGGCACTCGACGACGACCTCGAGACGCTTCTGATCCTCGAAGACGATGCCACCCCGAACGAGCGATTCCATCAGCAGCTCGAAGCGGTGCTCGATGGCTTGAGCAATGACGACTGGGACATCTTTTACGCTGGCTATCATCTCGATGAGTCTTTGCAACCTGAAGGTGCTCTCACCTCTATTCGGCCAGACATGCGAGTTCAGACAACGCATGCTATGGCCATCAAACGACCGGCTATTGCCTCGATCGTCAGCTATTTCGAAGCCATGCTTGCACGGCCTCAAGGCTCACCGGAGGGCGGACCGATGCATGTCGACGGTGCCTATAGCTGGTTCCGGCGAGAACACCCTGATATCAGAACGGTCCTTGCGACCCCCGAAATCATGAAGCAGCGGGCTTCTCACTCCGATATCTCACCCGTTAGCTGGAAAGACACCTTTCCATTCGTTGGATTTGTTCGGAATCTAAAGAATCGGTACGTGAAGTGATGTCCTCGACAACACCAATACTAGAGAGTATTCGCTGTCGGCAAGAATTCTAGCAGCTCCCTGGTGAGATCGTTGTCCGAGATCTCATCAATAACCTTTACGCGGTACGTCTCTATCCCTGTCGCACGCCCGATGAAAACATTGGCACTATTCCACCAGTTGTCCGTCGTGAGTTCGAGCAATCGTTTTGGCTTCCAGTGAACAACCCCGAATATAGCTGAGCCCTGATCTGCCACGACCGTCTCGGCATAGGGCGCCAAATCTGACAAGCGCTGAGGGGTCGCATGTAGAGTATCGAAGACATGCCCGCCTCGCTCGTCAATGATCTTGGCGACCCTTTTGCTTGGATAAATCCGGTGCTTCACTTCGAACTTGTGGTCAAAGCGAGCAAGGTAAAGAATTGAGCCCGGCTTTGGTTCTATCGGCTGGATACCGAACGCCTTTCGATATGCGTGGACATCTTCTATACCCAACTCGTAACGTGGAAACATCTCCCGGACCACGGTACAATTTTCAATAAAAACATCCTTGTCCGCAACAATGAATTCAACATTTAGCGCGGAGAGATCACGGACGATATAGGATTTCTCAGCCAAGAAATGTGGTAAAATCAAGGGACCTGGCGGGTAAGTTCCATTGAGGCGAACGAGAGACCTCAATTGTCCCGCGAACCAATCTCCGTACGTATAGGGAGTTGTGGACTCAAATACCCAACCCCATTCCACGAAATTCTTAAGTCGACGACGCCGTAAGACGCGCGAAAGATCCTTAAAACTAGGCTCCCGCGCCGAAGCCGCCCGAATCAAACACCTACCTTGCCAGGCCATACCATTCGGGCCATAGACTACATCCTCGTATTTTTCAGCAGACAAACGTTCCTTTGCGAATTTTAGCGCAAATTGGGTCCGGGCATTGGCAGCCGCGGCAGGTACGTCGCCGTCATACGACACAGATCGATTGGTGCGGACAATGGCACTCTCTTCGACAGCATAAGGACGATAAATGCCGATTTTGGCAGCTGCCTTTCTTAACAGCGCCCTCGGATCGACCCTTGCCATCACAGGCCCGTCAGTCTTTCTGTCCCCGACACATTATGCAACAAATCGCACCTCCACCGATCCATCAAACGCTCTCGGCGCCCGCGATGATTTCGACGAGTTCCGTCGTGATCTGGGCTTGGCGCGCCCGGTTGTACTGAATGTTGAGCTTATCGATCAGCTCACCCGCGTTACGTGTCGCGTTGTCCATGGCTGTCATCGATGCGGCCTGCTCTGAGGCGACATTCTCGAGAAGCGCACGGAACACCTGCACACTGACGTAACGAGGAAGGAGGGTTTCGAGGATAACTTCCTCATCAGGCTCATACTCGTAAGGCGCGGAGATCTTATTGTCGCCCTCTTCAACCGCTGGAGGACTTGCAGGGATCACCTGGTTCGCGGTCGGCACTTGGCTGATGACCGACTGGAAGCGACCGAAGAAGATGGTTGCGACGT
>CAWUIJ010000275.1:0-2513 GCA_963922235.1 uncultured Parvularcula sp.
CATGGCCAAGGGCGAAGCCGCAGGTCGCCCCATCACGTATCTGCGGTTTCAGCGACGAGGTTGAGCTGCCGCGAAAGCACCCGCGCTTTAAAGTTTTCGGGCGACAGACCTTCGATGCCCATCATGTGACCAAAGGCAGCGATATCTTCCCGCACCCCGTCCGCGAGGTAACGCCGCGCGTCATCAGAAACACTCGGCGTCGGTGACTGCCGCATACGGTAAACCGCCTGGCGGAGCGATTGAGGGATGAGTGCGCGCCGAAGCGATTGCATAACGGGGTTTTCAATCAGTAGGCCATGCAACGGGAACTGACGTGACCTCGCTGCGCCTTCATTCTGGCTTTCAGCATCCTCGACCCAAGCACCCTCGATGTCCAAGAACCGCAGCACACGATCAAACTCGTTCTGTGGGTCAGCATGGAGTCGCTCAAGCGCCACGACCAAGATCTGGTCGTCGGAGTAGTGCTCGCGCCAAGCTGATAACTGCTCATGATATCGGCTATAAGCCAGGAGCTCGGGTATGCGGCGCACCTCATTGTCGAAGTCGGCGCTCGCTTTGCGCTCACTCCAATGGTGCCGCAGCTGTGAGAACGCTCGCCCTACCGGCTCACGGACCATATAGATGAGCTTCGCTTCCGGGAGCACTTTGATCATCCGCTCAACGGCCAAAGGATGTGTAGGGAGTTTCGTATAATGCGTACTTGCCTCACCCCAACACGCACCAACTGGCGCATCAGCAAACAAGTCGCTGTACCAATGAAGACCTTTAGAAAACGTCTGGTCATCCGAAAAGAAGTTGGGTTCTTTTGGGTCGGTCATGAACGCAGCCTCTTGCAAACCCAATTGATGCGCGAGGGTCGATGTCCCGCATTTCATCGCACCGATGATGACAAAATGAGGCAGTCTCACAGCTCGGCTCGCTTCCATGTTGGGACCATCACGAGACGGACAAAATCTTTTCGAGAAAATCCTTCCTGCAGTGCATGAGGCCGCAGGATCGACTGAAGGTAGGAGGCCACGATCTTTGTGGCGCCCGTGACAAGAGCAGACCAACGGCCATGGTTCTTCACATGGTAACGGCGCCAGCTGTCATACCAATAGGAAGGCAGTCCGTTCTTTTGCGCACGCTTCTCCTTAATGCCGGTGGACTGTCCGCCCACATGCACAAACTTGGCACCGGGAACGTGCACCACCTGCCAACCATGGTGGTTGAGCGCGCGGCAATAATCGGTTTCTTCAAAATAGAGGAAATAGCCCTCGTCAAAGAACGGAACATCATCAAGCGCCGCTCGGGTGAGCAGGAAACATGCTCCCGACACCCAGTCGCATGGAGTGGGCTCTACAGCATGATCGAGCATGTCGACCGAACGGAGGCGATCCGGAAACACACGGTAAAGCCCGGGGATCTTTGCCGCTTCCTGCCACACACTTGGATAACGATAGCAGCAGCCCCGGGGCGCCATGTCGTCCGTCAGCGCTTTGCCGCCAAAACAGCCGCCCTTGGGAAAAGCTTCAGCGGCATCGAGCAAGGGCTTGAGCGATCCAGGAAAGAAATCCGTATCAGGATTGAGCAAAAGGACGGCATCGGGCTGCTCTTCGCGCGCATAGATCGCCCTAAGCCCCACATTGTTGCCCGCTGCAAAACCGCCATTCACCGGCGACTTGATCAACTCCACCTGATCAAGTGCCTCGATGCCGGCACTTAAGACCTCGACAGAGTCATCGGGCGAAGCGTTGTCCACGATGACGACATCCAGCTTGTCCACGCCCTGCACCTCGGCCGTAAGGTTGGGCAGATTGCGGAGGATGAGATCCGCTGCCTTATAATTCACAATCAGGACAGTGACCCAAGTCATGGCTGCCGCATTCCTACCGCTCGTGGGGGTGACACCACCGTCTTGGGGCTCTATGTTCAACAAACAGTTTTCGATATCCGCTCGGAAGCGGCCCCCCGGGGCCGCTTTTGTTGTTTCTGGAGGGTCTCTTGGCCCAGACCGTGCTCAATGACCTTTTGACGCCCGTGGTGGAAGCCGCCGGGTTTGAGCTCATTCGTCTGCGCGTCACCGGTTCGCGGAACAAGACCCTGCAAGTGATGGCCGAGCGGCCCGACGGCACGATGTCAGCGGAAGACTGCGCAGAGCTCTCGCGCGCCATCTCTCCCGTGCTCGAAGAATCAGACCCGATCGAAGAGGCCTACACGCTTGAGGTCTCCTCTCCCGGCATTGATCGGCCTCTGACCCGGCTCAAAGACTTTGAGCGTTGGGATGGTTTCGCGGCCAAAATCGAGACCACCCAGGCCGTGGAGGGGCAGAAGCGCTTCAAAGGCATTCTCGCCGGGGTCGAAGACGACAATGTGCTGGTCGATCTCGAAGGTGAGGAAGAGACGGCACTGATGCCCTTCTCGCTCATTGCCGCCGCCAAACTCATCATGACCGATGAGCTCGTCACCGAGAGCCTCCGCCGCTCCAAAGCCGCCTTGAAAGAAGGCGACGCTGAGTGGAGCGAGAACGCTGA
>CAWUIJ010000276.1:0-2472 GCA_963922235.1 uncultured Parvularcula sp.
GCGATGTCCGCCTCGCTGTCGACGCCGAAGGCCTGCATATAGTCGTGCTTGTCCGCCATCTCTTTGTAATCGAGGAAGGCGGAGAATTCGGACTCCGGCATACCGATCGTCTCGAGCAGGAGCGCATAGGCCGCGACGTGGATCGTCTCCATATTGGAGAACGCCGCCAGCATCATCTTCACCTCAACCGGTTTGAAGACGCGCGCATAGCGCTCCATGTAATTGTCGTTCACCTCGACATCGGACTGGGTGAAGAAGCGGAAGATCTGTGTCAGGAGGTTCCGCTCACCATCACTCAGCGCCCGCGCCCAGTCCTTGCAGTCCTCACCCAGGGGCACCTCTTCTGGCATCCAGTGCACCTGCTGCTGCTTTTTCCAATAGTCATAGGCCCATGGATAGCGGTGAGGTTTGTACCCCTTGGACGGGATCATCAGACCAGGAAGCTGGCGACCGTTTTCGGGGGCGTCGAACATGAACTCTCTCCTCTTAGAACCTTATGCCCTGGGCTCTAGCGATTGGGTGAACAAGGTCTTAACACACACATCATCTTGTGTCCCTCCCCCTTGGCAGGGCTCTTTGTCCACAAGATGGAGGGATGAGGTGTCGCAGGGGGCAGCGGTAACTTTGCCTCGCGGGCGCGCGAACCATGTGGTGGACTGGACACAACACCACGTGAGAGCTCGCCTTATGAGAAAGCTAATCCTGCTTTTCGCCCTTCCTTTTGCCTTCCTCGCCGGATGCGGCGCCGAGGCGCAGCGGGAGCTGGGGCCCATGCCGCAAGACCTACGCGAGATGCTGGTCGCGGGCGGCTGCTTTTGGTGCGTGGAAGCGGATTTTGAAAAAGTGGACGGCGTCTATGAGGTCGTCTCCGGCTATGGCGGCGGCTCGACCCCGAACCCCACCTACCAGAACTATGACGATAACGGGCACCGCGAGGTGGCGCTGATCCGCTATGACCCGGAGGTCGTGAGCTTTGAGGATCTCGCGACGCTCTTTATCCGGACGATCGATGTGACCGATGCTGGCGGGCAGTTCTGTGACCGCGGCTTTGGCTACACCACGGCGGTCTATTACGGGACGCTGGAAGAGCAGGCGATTCTCGAGCGGGTGATCGAAGCGGGCGAAGCGGAGATCGACCAGGAGATCGTCACACCGATCGAGCCGCTCCCCACCTTCTATCCGGCCGAGGACTACCACCAGGATTACTATAAGAAGAACCCTGGCCGGTATCAGGTCTATCGCGGTCTTTGCGGACGGGACCGCACGGTGCGCAACCTCTGGGGCCGCGCACCTGGCGACGCCTAGGCCGCGGGCCGTGAGAGCAGCAGCGTGGGCAACAGGACGAGCACGAAGCCTGTGTTGGTGACCACGTTCAGCGGATAGCCGAAGATCACCGATGCTGCATTGTCGAGCACAAACCACACAGCCAGGCCGACAAGGGCTGCGTCCCAAACAACACGCGCGCCTGACCGCATAGACATGGCGATGGTCAGGAACCAGCCAGCCATGATCGCGCCCATCAGCCCGTAGCAAAAGTTGAGCGTGCGATCGACGAAGGGATCAGCGAGCTGAGCCGGGCGATCTTCGCCGAAGAACATCAGCTCAAAGGGATAAAGCCGGGCGATACTAGGAAACACGCTGAACAAGACAGCGTAGCCTGCAAAGCCGAACATGATCATGCGCGCTGTCTTCGCGCTCATTCTGGCGGTGTGTGGGGTGTCTAAGGTGGCGGTGTTCATTGGGGTCACCCTCCATGATGACGCCGCGGAGACTTTCGCAAAGACATCGCGAACACCATGATCTCAGAGGTCATGGCGCGCAAGACCCCTGACGCTCTAAGATGCCTTCATGTTTGGTGCAGAACTCAAACGCTGGCGGCAGGCCAAGCGGCTCAGCCAAGAGGGGCTCGGCGAGCTCGCCAATGTTTCGCCGCGCCATGTGTCATGCCTCGAGCGCGGTGTCGCCTGGCCCTCAGAGCAGATGGTGCTGCGCCTCGCCCGCGCGCTTGAGCTACCTCTCCGCGAGCGCAATGCGCTTCTGGGCTGTGCAGGTTATGTCCAGCGATGGAGCGATGCGGGCGACCAGCTCCCGGAAAAGCTGATCCCCGTCATTGATCGGCTTCTGCGCGGTCAGAGGGCACCGACTTATGTCTTCAACGGCGTCTATACGGTGCTTCGAGCGAACGACCTTGGCTGGCAGCTCTTGAACCTTCTCGATCCGCTGGCGAAGGAAGGGATGAATGTCGCCGACGCCTTCTTTCGCGATGGTCCGCACCGGGAGATGATCGAGAACTACCGAATGGTGGCGCAGTCGCTCCTTGCCCGGATCAGATCAGAGGCCTCGAACCAGGGTTCGGCCTCGATCCTTTGGCCCATCATTGAGCGCGCAGAGAACGACCCCGCGATCCATGATGGAAGCGAGCCCTCGCTGCTGGTGGGGGAGCCCGTGATCCCTGTCACCATGCGTGCCTTT
>CAWUIJ010000277.1:0-2471 GCA_963922235.1 uncultured Parvularcula sp.
ACGTCCTCTGGGATCGCGCCACGCGCAAAGGATCGGCAGCTGCGATCGCGAGCTTTGCATTCCTCACACCCCTGGTCGCCATCACGCTCTTGAGCGCTTTAGGGCTAGCGTCCATCTCTGCACCGATCATCGCCGGTGCCGGGCTAGCCATCGCGGGCGCGGTTCTGACATCGAAGGCTGGTTAGCCCTTCCTCATTGATCCAAAAAAGCGTCAAAGAAGGCGGCGGCCATGGGGGAGGACGCGATGTTGGCCCCGTTGAGGGGGTTGCCCCAATGGAGGCCATCGGTGTTGCCCAGGGCGACGAAGACAAGCTCCTCTTCTGGCACGATGATCAGCATGCCCGCATAAGCATCTGGCCACCATCCGCCGTGCCATACAACCTTCCGGCCCTGGACCTCCTCGACATACCAACCAAGGGCATAGGGTTCCGGCGTGCCATCGGCGCCGGGGGTCGGCGTCCACATGCGCTCGAGGAGTGCTGGCTCTAAGATCTCTCCCCGGAGAAGCGCTAAGCCGTAATCCGCAAGAGCCGTGGGGGAGGCAATGATGCCGGAGCTGGCATTGAGCTCCGTGTTCGGAAGGATTGAGTTCGCGTAACCGCCGTCTTCAACCTTTTTGAAGGGCGGCGCGAAATGGGTAAGGACGTCGCCGCGGCCAGGATGACGCCAACCAGCGGCAATGTCATCGAGATTGCCTGGCGCTAGCACGTATTGATCCATCCACTCCCGCCAGGTCTTGTCCGTCTTTTCCTCGACATAGTTGGAGAGGCGCCCAAAGATGATGGGGTTATAGATAAAATCAGCACCGGGATCACCGTTCACACGATGGGAAAGGACATTCTCCAGGCTGATCGTGCCTTCGCAATCGATGGTGGGGATGACGAGCTCGCCCAAATCTGCGCCACCAAAGATGATCCCTGAATTGATAAGCCAGTTGCAGCGCCGGTCCCACTCGGAAAAGGTCGTGAAGTCGTCCTGGAGGCTCAGAACACCGTCAGCCTCCATTGCCAAAAGCGTGGCGGCTGCAAACGTTTTGGAGATTGAAGCAGCGAGGTAGCTGGTCTCTGCCGTGGTGGGTTCTTCGGCGTCATGGTCTTGGAAGCCGTAACTGCCGGAGAAGCGAAGGCCTTCGCCTGTCGCCACGGCAATCGAGAGGCTGGGCATGGACGACTCGCTTCTGAAGTCCCTGGCGAAGGCATCGAGATCATTGATCTTGGCTTGATCGTCCGTAGAAAAATCACTTTCGCTGACCGTCGTGCAAGCTGTCAAAGCTGCGAACACGAGGCCACTTGCCAAAACCCTGATCATCAATGAATTCCCCAATCCCATTGGAAATCTTGCAAGAGAGCGCTACCAGTCGAGCGAGCCTTGATCGGCCCCCTGAGCGCGCGAGGACCCCTCGCTTCCGGACACGAATGTAGGAGTGCGACCTCATGTCTTCAATCACCATTCGAACGCCCGACGACTGGCATACGCATCAACGCGACGGCGCGATGCTGAAAGCCGTTGTGAACTACACAGCGAGGCAGTTCGCGCGGGCGATTGTGATGCCAAACCTGGCGCCGCCCGTTGTCACCACAGAGCTCGCGGCTGCCTATCGCGACCGGATCAAAGCGGCTCTCTCGACGGAGAACGCGGGCTTTGAGCCGCTGATGACGTGCTATCTCACCGATACCATCGATGCCGATGATATCGTTGCGGGCCATGCAGACGGCGTCCTGACGGCAGCCAAGCTCTATCCCGCTGGTGCCACGACGAATTCCGATAGCGGGGTCACTGACGTCAAGAATATCTACCCGGTGCTTGGGGCGATGGAGAAGGCGGGCATGCCTCTGCTTATCCATGGCGAGGTGACCGATGCCGATATTGATATCTTCGACCGCGAGGCGGTGTTTATCGATAAAATCCTCTCGGGGCTGATCAAAGATTTTCCCGGCCTGAAAGTCGTCTTTGAGCATATCACCACCAAGAACGCGGTGGAGTTCGTCGAGGCGTCAGGTCCTCTGGTCGCGGCCACAATCACGCCGCAGCATCTGCACATCAATCGGAATGCGATCTTCAAAGGTGGGATCAATCCGCATCAGTACTGTTTGCCGATCGCCAAGCGGGAGGAGCATCGGCTGTCTCTTCGTCAAGCTGCGACATCCGGAAATGCGAAGTTCTTTCTCGGTACGGACACAGCGCCGCACGAGCGGGAAGCGAAGGAGAGCGCCTGCGGTTGCGCAGGGATCTTCAACGCGCCCTATGCCCTCGAAAGCTATCTGACTGTGTTCGAAGAAGAGGATGCCATCGAGCATTTTGAAGGCTTCGCCAGTTTGCACGGCCCTGCGTTTTACGGCCTGCCTCTCAATGAAGGCACGGTGACCCTGGTGCGCGAAGACACGTTTGTTCCTGACACGATCGGTGAGGGCGATACCCTCACCGTGCCCTTCCACGCCGGCCAAACCATCCGCTGGCGGATGGTGGGTTAG
>CAWUIJ010000278.1:0-2470 GCA_963922235.1 uncultured Parvularcula sp.
GCCGCGCACAGATCGTAGAAATAGTTGAGATAGGTGCCGAGTTGGCTGACCCCGAAGAAGGCCACTGAGAGCACAAGCTCTGCAGCCACCAGCTGGCCGAGGGTCAGCTGACCATGGATCACCAACCATCCGCCAAGGCCAAGCAGCGAAGCGCTCGCGGCCGCATAAAGGAAGAGGAAACTAACGGTTTGTGCAAAGTGGCGCCGGAAGTGCTTGCGGTGAGCGGTCACATAATCACAGGTGACATCGTCGGTCTGCTGAAGAGCATAGGCGATATGATGCTCAGATTTGAAATAGCCGTTGGAGTCAGCAAGCCCTTGCAGCCATTCGCCTGTGCGGTGCTTGTTTTGACTAAGCTCGACAGCTGATTTGACGGCGGATCCACCCCAGATGAACCAAATCAGCCAAATCAGTCCAATGACGATCGCGTTGAAGGCGAGAAAGAGGGGATGATAAAACGCTGTCAGAATGAAACCGACAGCTGCTTGCAACAAGACGGTGAAGCCGCTGACCAAAAGAACGGGAACGGCCTTTTGCACATTTTGGATATCGAAATAGCGATTGAAGAGAACGCTGCGGCCATCATCCCGAAAGAAAGGCTTCTGAGCGTAGAGCGCTTTGAGTGCGATCTCTGATGTCAGGCGTGCGTAGAGCCGGCGCGCGAACACTTCCATCAGGTGCACACGAAGAGCATTGAGCAGCCCCGACGCCAGCAACAGCCCGAAGAGCGACAGCGAAACGACGACCAGGGGAACGGTTAGGCCGGTATAGCCGACGGAGTTGATCAGCACCTGGACGGCGATCGGTGTGGCCAGCGACAGAAGACTGATGCCCAGGCCGTAAACGATGGCCAGGCCCAAAAAATCGCCTTCGGGTTCGAGGATATCCACCACCAAACCGAGAACATGGCTCGCCGAAGGCGTGCCGTGCCGACCTGCTGCCACTCCATTCCTCCTCTTGTCGAATGGCGCCGCCGTGGACGCCGAGGAGGAGTTAGGGTTCGTATGCCCAGATACAAGACTCATTTGGTCGGAATTGGTTGGTTCGCGCGAAAATTTGCTGCGGTGCGAGGGGGTGGCCCGCGACGCCGCGAGATGCTTTTACTCTAACCCCGTGAATTTTTTCCTTGCTTTCGCTTTTGCCCTGACGGCAGCCGTCTACGCCTCAGCCGGTTTTGGAGGGGGGTCGACCTACACTGCGCTCCTCGCGGTGAGCGGTGTGAGCGCGCCATTGCTCCCGGTCGTCTCGTTGAGCTGCAACATCCTGGTCGTGGCCGGATCCACTTGGCGTCATACGGTGAGCGGGAATGTCCCATGGCGAGGCGTGGTGCCGCTCACCCTTTGCTCCGTCCCCATGGCGTGGTTCGGCGGGCGTCTTCCCATCGGGGAAGAGGTGTTTCTCGGCTTGCTGGGATTTGCGCTGCTTGTGGCTTCAGTCCTCATGTTTGTGGGAACTCCTGCACGGCGTGGGAGCGCGGACCGAGCGGTTCCGGCGTTTTGGCTCAATTTCACCGGCGGGGCCGTGGGATTGCTTTCGGGCGTCGTTGGGATTGGCGGCGGCATTTTTCTCGCGCCGCTTATGTACCTGGTGGCTTGGGACATGCCGAGGCGGATCGCGGCTGCGGCATCGGTCTTCATTCTGGTCAATTCAGTCGCCGGGCTCGGCGGACAGCTCACCAAAGGCGGTTTTCAAATGGCGGCCGAGGCAGCGACCTTTTGGCCTTTAGCGATTGCCGTGATTGTCGGCGGGCAACTGGGGGCGCGTCTTGCGGCGGGCGGGCTTCCGGAAGAGCAGATCCGGCGTCTCACGGGGGTGATCGTTTTGATCGTCGCGTTGCGCTTGATCTGGGGCGTATTGCATCGCAACCTGGTGGGCTGATGACTGAACCCACTGACCCTCTCATCGATCCCTTTGGTCGCCAGATCAGCTATTTGAGGCTGTCGGTGACCGACCGCTGTGATCTTCGATGCACCTATTGCATGGCAGAGAGGATGCAATTCCTTCCGAAGGCGGAGCTCCTGACCATTGAAGAGTTGCTCCGCTTGTCCCGCGCCTTCATCGATTTGGGTGTGAGCAAGCTGCGTGTCACGGGCGGTGAGCCATTGGTTCGTCGGGGGATCATGGAGCTGTTCGAGGGCTTGGCGAACGACCTTGCGCCTGGCCGTCTCAAGGAATTGACGCTGACGACCAACGGAACGCAGCTGTCTCACCATGTTGAAGCTCTCGCTGGTTTCGGGGTGGAGCGGATCAATGTTTCGCTCGATACATTGAGCTCTGACCGTTATCGCGAGCTGACCCGGGGCGGGGACATCACCCAAGCGCTGAGCGGGATTGAGGCTGCAAAGGCCGCTGGGCTGCATGTGAAAATCAATGCTGTGGCCCTCGCTGGGGAAAGCGACGGGCTCTATCGGCTCATCGAATGGGCGCATGCGGAAGGTCACGACGTCTCACTGATTGAAACCATGCCGCT
>CAWUIJ010000279.1:0-2455 GCA_963922235.1 uncultured Parvularcula sp.
TGCACCACCTGGTCGACGACAAGATCCACGCCCGTTCGATTGGTCCGTACTCGCTTGTCACCCAGCAGCCGCTGGGCGGTAAAGCGCAGTTCGGTGGCCAGCGCTTCGGTGAGATGGAGGTCTGGGCCCTTGAAGCTTATGGCGCCGCCTACACCCTCCAAGAGATGCTGACCGTGAAGTCGGACGATGTCGCGGGCCGGACCAAAGTCTACGAAGCCATCGTCCGCGGCGACGACAGCTTTGAGGCTGGTATCCCGGAAAGCTTCAACGTCCTCGTCAAAGAGATGCGCTCTCTTGGTCTGAACGTGGAGCTGCAGAACCGTTGATCCGTCGATCTGGCATATCGGTTGTTATCATGGCCTGTGCATTTCTGAATGCGACTGCATATGCCGAGGTGATTGCCCAAGTGTTCAAGGTGGAGTGCGACCCTCGGGCGTCGTACTTTAGCTGGCGCTCGCTCGGTTCGTACTCGGTGGCGCCGACGGACCCGTTTGGGAACTTTCATTTGGGTGCGATGCCAGCGAACAAGAATTTGGCAGCCGCGGGCTTTCAAGACAGTCCGGGGGCCTACTGCCCGTTTGTCCGCGTAGGTGCAAAGGGCGATGAAGTCGTCATGGTCTCCGTGATCTCTGAGGAATGGGTCGAGGCTTTTGCCGCACCGCAGGTTGCTGAGGGAGATCCATTTGTTCCAGATGAGTTCAACGCAGAGTTGTCCGTATCCGGTGAGCGAATTCTGGCGCTTGAGCCTTTCACCTTTGGACCATCCAGCGTCGAACAGCTTGTTGAGATCGCTGGGGTGCAAGGGCGCCACTGTGTGATCGAACATCGTCGACCGAGAAACTATTCAATCAATCAGACCACTGAAGGTGTGAGTCGGTCTGTAAAACAAAATATGTCGTGCCGTTTCTTCAGCCTACCGCTTGTTGAGTACGCTGAAAGCACTGAGAAGGGTAGCTAACTATGTCTCAGGAACTCGCAAACGTCTTTAATCCGCTCGCGCAGCCGCAGACGTTCAACCAGATCCGTATCTCGTTGGCGTCGCCAGAGAAGATCCTCAGCTGGTCGTTCGGCGAAATCAAGAAGCCGGAGACGATCAACTACCGGACGTTCAAGCCGGAACGGGACGGCCTCTTCTGCGCAAGGATTTTTGGTCCGATCAAGGACTATGAGTGCCTCTGCGGTAAGTATAAGCGTATGAAGTACAAAGGCGTCGTCTGCGAGAAATGCGGCGTCGAGGTGACCCTCTCGAAAGTGCGCCGTGAGCGGATGGGCCATATCGAGCTCGCAGCTCCCGTGGCGCATATCTGGTTCCTGAAATCGCTCCCATCCCGGATCTCGATGTTCCTCGACATGACGTTGAAAGATGTCGAGCGCGTTCTCTATTTTGAGAACTACATCGTCATCGAACCCGGCATCACGCCGCTCGAGCCTATGCAGCTCCTCTCCGAAGAGGAGTATATGGAGGCGCAAGAGCAGTATGGTGAAGATCAGTTCACTGCTGGCATCGGTGCCGAAGCCATTCGCGAAATCCTTGGCAACATGGATCTCGAAGCGATCTGCGAGCAGCTGCGCGTTGAGATCGCCGAGTCGACCTCTGAGCTGAAGCCGAAGAAACTCGCAAAACGCCTCAAGCTCATCGAGAGCTTCATCCAGTCGGGCAACAAGCCTGAGTGGATGATCATGACCGTTATTCCGGTCATTCCGCCAGAGCTTCGCCCGCTGGTCCCGCTCGATGGTGGCCGCTTTGCGACGTCGGATCTTAACGATCTCTATCGCCGCGTGATTAACCGGAACAACCGCCTGAAGCGTCTTATCGAGCTTCGCGCGCCGGACATCATTGTACGGAACGAAAAGCGGATGCTCCAAGAGTCCGTGGACGCCCTGTTCGATAACGGCCGTCGCGGCCGGGTGATCACGGGGACGAACAAGCGTCCGCTGAAATCACTCTCGGACATGCTCAAAGGTAAACAAGGCCGGTTCCGTCAGAACCTCCTTGGTAAGCGCGTCGACTATTCGGGTCGTTCGGTGATCGTGGTGGGGCCAGACCTCAAACTCCACGAATGCGGTCTGCCGAAGAAAATGGCGCTCGAGCTCTTCAAGCCGTTTATCTATTCTCGCCTTGACGCGATGGGTCTCTCCGCCACGGTGAAGCAGGCGAAGAAGCTCGTGGAAAAGGAGCGGCCGGAGGTCTGGGACATCCTCGATGAGGTGATCCGTGAACACCCGGTCATGCTGAACCGCGCGCCGACGCTTCACCGTCTCGGTATCCAGGCGTTCGAGCCGAAACTGATCGAAGGCAAAGCGATCCAGCTGCACCCACTCGTCTGTACAGCCTTCAACGCTGACTTTGACGGTGACCAAATGGCCGTGCACGTGCCATTGTCGCTCGAAGCGCAGTTGGAAGCCCGCGTGCTGATGATGTCGACCAACAACATCCTCAGCCCAGCGAACGGTA
>CAWUIJ010000280.1:0-2390 GCA_963922235.1 uncultured Parvularcula sp.
TGCAGCGCTTGGCGTTTGAAGGCGCGGACGCCTTCGCGGGCGGCCACGACGTGGTCTTCGTCTCCGCCGAGGCCTGCCACACCCGCTTTGCCGTAGAGGCGATCACCGAGCAGCGGATGGCCTGTTGTGGAGAGATGGACCCGGATCTGATGGGTGCGTCCTGTTTCAAGCGTGCACTGGATCATGCTGGCAATCGGCTCGCCAGCGACCTTGCCGCGGCCAGTGCCGTAGGCTTCGAGCCTCTTGTAATGCGTCACCGCTTCGCGCGCGTCGGGCCGCTCAAAGCTCCAATCGGCCTCGCGCTTCAGCCGGTCTTTGCGCGAGCGGGCGATCGGGATGTCGATCGTGCCCGAGGCGGGGCGGGGGTCACCGTGGCAGAGGGCGAGGTAGCTGCGCTCAATATCGTGCACGGAGAAAAGACGCCGCAAGCCGCGGTGGGAGTCGTCATGCTTGGCGACGACCATCACGCCTGACGTGTCCTTGTCCAGGCGATGCACGATCCCCGGCCTTGCGACACCGCCGATGCCGGAAAGACTATCGCGGCAGTGGTGGAGGAGGGCGTTGACCAGGGTTCCGTCCCAATTCCCGGCAGCAGGATGGACGACCAAGCCCGCTGGCTTGTTCAGCACCACCAGATGCTCATCCTCAAAAAGGATATCGAGCGGAATGTCCTCCGGCTCAGGATTGGCATCTTTGACCGGCGGCGGAACCAGCGAGATGGTCTCGCCTTCGATGACTTTGTGGGTCGGATCCGTCATGGCTTCATCGTCGATGGTGAGGGCACCGTCTTTGATGAGCGCCTTCACTTGGGTCCGCGAATGGCCCGTTCGTTCAGCCAGCCAGCGGTCAATGCGCTCGCCGGCGCCTTCGGTCACAGTGATGATAATTGGTTCTTGCACCGGAAGGCGGTGCAAACTTTGAGCGTTTCTGTCAAATGCTGCGCGCTATGACTGACCAAAATCCTCCTATGCCGAGCCACGCCGCGGCGAAGGGCCTCGCCCTTGGCCTGGGTGTCCTGCTTCTCGGCGGCACCGCCCTTTTGATTACGCTTTTGATCACGCGCTCTCCGGACGCGCCGGTGACAACCCAGGAGCTCGATTTCGGGCTCGAAGTTGGGGAGCGCATTGAGGACATCGCGCTCGAGGATGGCCGCGCCCTGGTTCTGATCGAGAATGAGGAGGGGCAGCAGCGTCTCCTTCTGCTTGATCTTGCAACCGGAGCGGGAGAATCCGTGTGGGACGAAACCAACTGAACGAAACGTAATGGTGAGAGGCGGGTTCAGCCCTTTTCTGGGCCCTGGCCCAGCGCCATCTCTCTCGAACAAGGTTGCTCCGCGACCTTTGGCGGGGTGCCGCTCCCCCTCGTTCCCCCTCGAAGGTGCCCCGCCATTATTTCCTTCACGCCGCTTTAGCCGCCAGCCGTTCCGCACGCTGACGCAAAATCGCATCGCCAGCAAAGAGCGCTGCTGCGATCCAGATGGCTGTGAAGCAGAACTGGTGGGCGCGCGTGAAGGGCTCGCCATCAATCAGACCTATGATGAACTGCAGCGTGGGGCCAATGAACTGCAAGAAGCCAATGGTGGACAGCGGAAGGCGCCGCGCGCCAATCGCAAACATCAGGAGCGGCATGACCGTGATGGGCCCGGCAGCAATGAGCATCAGCGTGACGCCAACCTCTGTTCCGAATGCTGACTCTCCTGCTGTGCCGAAGATCACGAGGTAGAGAAAAGCGACAGGCGCGAGGAAGAGGGTCTCGATAAAGAGACCAGGCATAGCGCCGACCGGCGTCATCTTCCGCAAATATCCGTAGCCGGTGAAGCTGAGCGCGAGCACCATGGCTATCAGTGGGAAGCTTCCTCCGTACAGCGTCAAGACCGACACACCGACTGTGGCCAAAGCGACAGCACCTTTTTGCAGATTGCTGAGCGTTTCACCGAGAAAGACCACGCCCACCAGCACGTAGATCAGCGGGTTGATGTAATAGCCAAGCGAAGCCTCGAAGATTTGCTGGCTCTGCACGGCCGCGATGTAGATCAGCCAGTTGAGAGCAATAATGCAGGACGAGCCCGCAAGCGGCAGCAGGATTTTGCGGTCGGATAAAGCTTGGCGCACATCGGGCCACTGCGTTCGCGCTGTGATGATCATCGCACCAAAGGGCACGGACCACAGGATTCGCTGCACCAAGACCTCATCAGGGCCCACTCCGCGCAGGGCGATCAGGTAAATCGGGAGCAGGCCCCACATCGTGTAGGCCGCGACAGCCGCGAGCACGCCTGTGCGGGCATCGTTGGGCGGAGCAGCGCTGGAATCAGTGGTCTGGTTGGTCATGGGGCGCCCCTAGCAGTGCGCGAAACTGTCTGCACGCGCAGATCGGGCATGGAACTGGGGAGC
>CAWUIJ010000281.1:0-2350 GCA_963922235.1 uncultured Parvularcula sp.
CCATCTTCCCCGCGCACAATGAAATCGTTTTCAGTAAATGTGTCAGCCACTTCTGTTTCAAAGTGAACTGGCATCCCGTCCCTTGTGGGGGCTTCATCACAAACGAGCTGCCCGAGATTGGCGGGCAAGTTTCCACTCCCGTAATTGGCAGCAATGATTTTGCCGCGGTCTGAGGCGTAGGCAGATGATACAAGCCATGAACAGGTTCCCATAAGGACTGTCAGACTGATTGAGCGCAAGATTGATCGAGACACTGCTTTCTCCGTACAAAGCATCTAGGATCGAGGGGTGATCCTTGAGATTGATTGAGGAGCGTTTGTTGCTCGAATTTGCCTGAGGCATTTCCTCTTTGATGAATTGTGACAATGAGGCGAGTTACTGGCTAGCGCTCAACCAAGAAGAAATCGCCTGTGCCGCCTCACCAGCAGTCAAAGCTGTGACATCGAGCGTGAAGGCAGAAGGATTGTGACAATCCAAGAGGGGAACCCCGTCGCGGTTGCCCTGAAACAAATCAGGGTCAGTTGGTTTCCTGGCGAGACGCCGATCAACACTTTGGATTCGGCGAGCATGCTCATCGGGGTCACACGTGAGAATAACACTAAGGAGAGGTGTTCCCCTAGCGTCCGCAAGATCATGAAGTGATTGTCGTGCTTCCTGCCCCCACTTTGACTGCTCAGCATGCGCATTGGTCAAAACAACCGGGATGTTGGCAGGGATCGCTGCTATGCGATCATAGGCAATGCGCCTCACAGCCCTGAGAGTCTCATAGTACTCAGGTGACTTCAGCTCACAAAGAGCCAAGGCCACGTTGTAGACGGAATGATTGTCAAGAACCTTCCCGCCAATGAGCCGTTGAAGCTCTAAAGCGATGGTGAGCTTCCCAACACCTGGATAGGAGTTGATGTGGATCAGCATACCTGCAGCACTAGGGCCGTTCGTAGGTTCCGGTGTTGGAGAACATCCGCTCATCCATGGTGCTGCTTGCGCCGCGGGTGATGGTTTTCTTACCGTTTCGATCTTTGGTCATCTCAAAGTCATCGTAGAGCGCGCCTGTCGCTGTCCACGCTTCGTAAGAGAGGACGTTGTCATCAATATTGATGACTTGGAAGAACTGTGTGTTCTCTGCCTTCCGCACCAAGACGACCTCATCAGAAGCATACTGATCCCAACCGTCTTCTTGGAATTCATACTGCTTAGGACCACTCACTGAATTCACGAACATGGTGGACACATCGCCCTTTTTAGCACCGAAGGCGATCCGCTCAGGCGTCTGACCAATGACGCCGCGGGCATAGGTGTGATCATGCCCTTGGAGCACCAGGTCCACCTCGTGCTTGTTCAACACAGGCAGCAACACCGCGCGACGGTCGGCACTGTCCCGACCTTTACCTGAGGAGAAAATAGGATGGTGCATGGACACAATCTTCCATTTCGCATCGCTCTCAGCCAGCTGACGATCGAGCCATTCGGCTTGCTGTTCGATTTTCGTGTTCTGTGTTGAGATGATAAAGAAGTGCACGTCTTCCGAATATCGAAGGTCGTAGGTGACTTCCTGAAGGTCAGCATCAAGTGTCGGTTCTTCAGGTAGCGTGAATTGCGGCCGCCACATGATCGAGAGAACACGGTCCTGCTCAGCTCCCGGCAGTCCAAGGCGCTGGTACTCGTGGTTTCCGGCAACAGGAACCGCCGGGATCATCCCATGAATAAAGCCCGTGGCATCAAACCACTCCGCCCACTCATAATCCCGTGACGCACGGTTCACCAAGTCACCGGCATGCATGATAAAATCAGCCTTGGGCGCTTCTTGGAACGATGCACGAATAAGCCGCGACCAGTGCGAGCGGACCGCATTCTGAGCATCGCCGACATAGACAAAGGAGAGTGGGCCCGATTCGGCGGCTGTTCTGGTTTGAAGCCATTCAGACCAATGACCATCAGCACCGCGAACGCGATAAGCGTAAAGCGTGTCGGGCTTCAGCCCCGTGAACACAACCGAGTGAAAATGGGACGTTGGCAAAGCCTCGTTGCCTTCCACATCAACGCGTTGACCAAGCGCCTCGAACCCCGTGGGATCAAGCGCTTCCGTCATCGCAAGGTACGACTCCGCGCCGATATCGAAACGCGCGTCGTCTCGCGCTTCAACAATTTCTGCGACGGTTTCCGTGACCGATTCATCGGTACGCCATGTCACAGCGAACCCGGTTTGCGGCGCAACCGGTAAAGTCACAACAATACGATCGGGCCAGCTGGTTGCCTCCTGCCAAGGCGGCTGCTGAACATCATGCTCATCATCTGGATGAAGAGCAAAAGCCTGGCTCAAAGCGAGTGACAGTGCAGCGACAGCGGAGAG
>CAWUIJ010000282.1:0-2338 GCA_963922235.1 uncultured Parvularcula sp.
AGGAAGAGAATGACTTTATCAGGATCACCGGCCTTGGTGAAAACCGAATAATCTGTACCCGAAATACAGATCGGTCCCTCGCCATCGGCTGAATCAAAGTCGTGCCGTGTCCAATCAAGAGCAAAGGGCTCCGATGATGCGGGCGCGAACTCGCCGAGATATTTGTCGACGTTGGCACGCCGCAACTCCCACTCAGCCTTTCGGGTGAGTCCTTCGTGTTTGGACTTGATCCAACCACCCGCCAACGCTGCATCGCACAGTGGCAGCGCTGTCACTGCCGTCGCGGCCGCGACGGTCAAGAGACGCCTCAAACTCATGAATTTTGCTCCCTCATTCGCGGTCTAACACCGCTTTTCATTGTGGGGAGGATCTCGTCTTTCGCGCCATCTTGTCAACGCAAGAGCTGCAATTGTGATAGAGATCAAGGCTTTGCTTTCGCAGGTGCGAAACAGTTTGCTCTGTATTCAATCAAAAGAGCTAAACGTCTCTCTTCAGCGCAAAGAAATAAGGCTGATCCATATTGCGGACATCCATCAATCCAATCACTTCGTTATCGGAGACCTTCCGAAAATGGTCATTGATGGGTTTGGCGTCATAGATCATCGTGGCACTGACCACACCGCGAAACTCGATCATCCGAAGGCGCGCTTTGGGCTTGGCTGTTGAGATCAAAGGCTGCGACAGCAAAAAAAGGGTTGTGGTCAACCCATTGCGCAGGAATGGTGCATGCATCGCTAGACCTAGCGGCATGAGCGCAGGATTGACCGCAAACTTTCCGCCAAAGCCCTGATGCACGAGGGGATCGACAGCATCAGCGCTGCGGAAGTTTTTGCCGTACCAGCGGGCGACCCCAAGAACACCATCAAGCGCATGGCCGGAGGGGAGCTCCGAGCCCTTCCACGAGCCTATCATCTCATCAGTCGTGACCGCCGGGAGCCCATCGTAAATCACCAAGGCCTCTTCAGTCGTCTTGGATTCGCCCCAAAGGTCGTGGACAGTCATTGCGCAGTCGCCTTTTCCGCAACCTTGGGATTTCACTGTTGGCCCGATTATGTCAACGAGAGAGCTGAAACAGTCCTAGGACCTAAGCCTCCCCTTCGCACACGCGAAGACGGCCAAGACGACGTGGAGACCTTCCGTGAGCGAACTCTTAATCGATGACAACAACGGCATCACAACCATCACCCTCAACCGTCCGGATGCGATGAATGCATTCACGCCAAGCCTGCTCGAGGCTCTGGTAGCCGGGCTGGAGGATGCTTCGAAAACGGCGAAAGTGATCGTGCTCCGCGGCGCTGGCCGCGCGTTTTCCGCAGGTGTTGACCTCAAAGTGCTGCAGCAAGCCACCCTCAAACATGGCCGTGTCGGGGGCGTTTTTGATGGACCCGCTTCAGAAGCTGCAACAGCCGTTCGGCAAGCACAGGTTCCCGTCATCGCCCGCGTGCACGGAGCATGCTTTACAGGTGCGCTTGAGATTGCTCTCCATTGCGACTTTATCCTCTGCACAAAGACAACAAAATTCGGCGACACCCATGCCAAGTTCGGCATTCGCCCGACCTGGGGCATGAGCCAGACCCTCGCCCGCGCGGTCGGAACACGGCGCGCGAAAGAGCTCTCTTTCACCGCTCGAACATTCTCCGGCGACCATGCTGTTCAGTATGGCCTCGCCAACGATGCCTTTGACACGGAAGAGGAGCTGGACGCAGCGGTCGCAGACACTGCGAGCAGGATCGCTGCCAACTCGCCAGGCGCGATCGCTGCGTATAAAGAGCTCTTTGCTCTGGGTGATGAAAACCGTCCTTTGGAAGAGGCCCTGACCGAGGAGGTCGCGCGCGATTTCCCGGGCATCACCGACACCGAAGAACGCCTCGCGGGTTTTGGCCGCTAGGCGCACTGCACCCACCTGACAGCACGGTGTAACTTCACGGGGTTCAGGCGCGGATAGCGAGCTGAACCCTTTGGAGCATCAACCCATGAAACGCTTTGTCATTGCCGCAGCCGCCGCCCTCACAGCACTCTTCGGCGCAGCCTTCGCCGAAGACGTCCTCGCTACCGGCACCTTCGAAAACTCACGTCAGCACGATGGTCAGGGTACAGCGACCATCGTCAAGCTCGATGATGGTCGCACAGTGGTCAGATTGTCGGAGGACTTCCGCACGGACCGCGGCCCAGACCTCAAGGTCTGGCTTGTCGAGGATCAGGTCACTGTGGCATCCGACGTGACCGACGACAATTACATCAGCCTCGGCGCCCTCAACCGCGCACGCGGCGCCAGCGAGTACGAGATTCCCGCTGATGTCGACATCAGTGACTACCGCGAAGTGGTCATTTGGTGCCG
>CAWUIJ010000283.1:0-2337 GCA_963922235.1 uncultured Parvularcula sp.
GGTGCGCCGAGCACTTTTGAGAAAGCTTCTGCCACTGGGGCGAGCGACATCTCAGGGTTCGGCTCCCCCTTCGGACGGCCAAAATGGGAGAGAAGAATGACCTTCGCCCCCTTCTCCTGCAGCGCCGTCACCGTCGGTGTGGCGCGGGACAGGCGGGTCGCATCAGAGACCTGCCCATCCTGCATGGGGACGTTGAAGTCGACACGGACCAGGGCGCGCTTGCCCTCGAGGTTACCAAGATCGTCAAGGGTCTTATAGCTTGTCATGGTCCTGATCGCCTTAGAGGAACTTCGCCATTTCAAGGGCGGTGTCCGACATGCGGGTCGAGAAGCCCCACTCGTTGTCGTACCAGCTCAGGACACGGACGAGGCCGCCATCGACGATTTGCGTCTGGCCTGCAGCAAAGCTCGACGAATGCGGATCATGCATAAAGTCGCCGGAGACGAGCTTCTCTTCGGTGTAACCAAGGACGCCTTTGAGCGCGCCTTCTGAGGCTGCCTTCATCGCGGCATTGATCTCTTCAACGCTGGTCGTTTTGCCAGGGACGAAGACGAGATCGACCATCGAGACATTCGGTGTCGGCACGCGGACAGCCGAACCGTCGAGCTTGCCTTTGATTTCTGGGATCACGAGGCCGAGCGCTTTCGCAGCACCCGTTGATGTCGGGATCATATTCTGGGCTGCAGCACGTGCACGGTAGAGATCTTTGTGCATCGTATCGAGCGTTGGCTGGTCGCCCGTGTAGCTGTGCACCGTGGTCATGTAGCCACGCTCGATGCCGCAGGTTTCAAGAAGAACCTTGGCCACGGGTGCGAGGCAGTTGGTGGTGCAGGAACCGTTCGAGACGATGAGATCATCAGCGGTCAGTGTATCGTGGTTCACACCATAAACGATGGTCCGAACGTCTGCGGTGGACGGAGCGGAGACAAGAACGCGCTTCGCGCCGGCGTCGAGGTGCGCCTGTGCCTTTTCAGGGGCCGTGAAGATCCCTGTGCACTCAAAGACGATGTCGACATTGTTCGCCGCCCAAGGCAGCTGCGCTGGATCACGCTCGGCCGTCACAGTGATTGTCTTGCCGTTGATGGTCAGGCTGTCATCGGTGCTGGAAACGTCCATGCCCAAACGGCCGTGGAGCGTGTCATACTTCAGTAGATGCGCGTTGGTGGCGACGGGGCCGAGGTCGTTGATGGCCACAACCTCAACATCACTGCGGCCATGCTCAAGAATGGAGCGCAGTGTGAGGCGGCCGATCCGTCCAAAACCATTGATTGCGACGCGAATTGCCATCGTTTAGTTGTTCCCTTCGATAAGTGTGCGGACTTTCGCCGCTGCGTGTTTGGCAGTGATGCCAAAGTGTTCAAAAAGATCCTTTGCGGGCCCTGACGCCCCGAAGCCGTTCATACCGAGGAATGAGTTCGGCACGCCGCCAATACCAAGAATATCGGTCCAGCCCATAGCAATTCCGGCTTCAATGCCCACCCGCGGCTTTTCGCCCAGGACTTCCATCATGTGATCAGCGTCTTGGAGCAAGAAGAGATCGAGCGACGGCATCGACGCGACGTTCACTTCCACCCCCTCCGCAGCGAGCTCTTCAGCCGCCTCGAGAGCCACTTCCACCTCAGATCCGGACGCGATCAGTGTGGCTTGATAGGCCTCTGACTGGCGCACGAGGTAGCCGCCAAGCTCACTCTTGTTCTCCGTGAACTCGTCGCGGAACGGCTTGAGGCCCTGGCGTGTCAGGGCCAGCACCGTGGGGCCAGGGTTTGCGAGGGCAATCGACCAGGCCTCGGCCGTCTCCACCTCATCAGCTGGGCGAAGGACCGTGAGCCCTGGAATGGCGCGCAGGCTAGCGAGGTGCTCCACCGGCTGGTGGGTGGGGCCATCTTCGCCAAGACCGATGGAGTCGTGGGTGAGGACGTAGATGACCTTGATCCCCATGAGCGCCGCAAGACGCATGGATGGCCGCATGTAATCTGAGAAGACCAAGAAGGTGCCGCCGTAAGGGATGATCCCGCCGTGAAGCGCAAGGCCGTTCATCACCGCACCCATGGCGTGCTCACGAATACCGTAATGGATGTAACGGCCTGCGTAGTCTTCCGCGCTTAAGATCGGCAGGGTCGTGGTTTTGGTGTTGTTGGACCCGGTCAGGTCAGCTGATCCGCCCAGGGTCAGCTCTGTCGCCGCGTTGATCACTTCCAAACAGTCCTGAGACGCTTTCCGTGTCGCGACCTTTTTGGGTTCCGATACGGCTCGCTCCGAATAGCCTTTAAGGGCGAAGTCCACATCGCGGAGAGCCGAAGCCGATGTCGCCCGGCCTGCTTCGATCGCCTTGAAGAA
>CAWUIJ010000284.1:0-2335 GCA_963922235.1 uncultured Parvularcula sp.
CAGTCCTTCCGTATGGAGACGCTCCAACAGTTTCGTGACGGCGAACTGAAATTGCTGGTGGCTTCAGACGTTGCAGCGCGCGGCCTTGATATTCCTGAAGTCAGCCACGTTTTCAATTTCTCCGTGCCCGTCAATTCCGATGACTATGTGCACCGGATTGGCCGGACAGGCCGCGCCGGACGCAAAGGCACAGCGCTGATGATGGTCTGCCCTGGTGATGAGAAGGCTTTTGATGCCGTTCTCAAAACCACCGGCATGGAGAGCATTGATGAGCTGGATCTCGGCGATTTCTTCAAAGAGCTGAAGGACCAGCCAGACACCCGCGCGCCGCGTGACGAACGCCGGAGCCGAAGCGACCGCGGCGATAGAGGCGATCGCCGCGAACGTGGCCGCCGCGCCCGTGAAGAGCGCGACTTCCCCTCCATGAAGCATGCGGACGACGTCAAAGGCTTCGGCGATCACGTCCCCGACTTTATGAATGCGGGCGCCGCCTAAGCCTTAGTCGGCTTCCTTCACAGCTTCTAAGATCGTTTCGGCAGCGGGACGGTTTCGATAACTCTTATCGTTCGTCGCGTAGTCCTCTTCATAGAGCTTCGCTTCCACAACGCCGTTTTCGTCCACAATGAAGACGGCTGGATGAGGAATGCCGTAAACCCGGCTGCCGGGCTGATGCTGCTCATTGAGGATGCCAAAGGCCTGGATGATCTCTGATCCTTCGTCCGCAATCAGCGCGCTATCGATGCCTTGGGCCTGGGCAAAACTCGCCTGGACGTCGGCTGCGTCGTAGCTGACGAAGACCAAGGGTTTGCCTTCCGCTTCGAACGCGCCTGCCTGCTCATCGAGCTCCATCACTTGTGTCTTGCAGTAAGGGCACCAGGAGACAGACCGGACAAAGACGATCGTTGCGCCCTCGTCACCCATCACATCGCTGAACTCTTCTGTCTCGGGAATGGTTGCGCCCACCTCTGGGCCGAGATCTGCGGCAACGAGGGTGACACTGAGAAGAGAAGCGAGAAGCATGAAGACGTCCTTTGGTTATCGGGCCCTCATTCGCGATCAGGCCATAATGGTTACACCGCGGAGAGCGCTTGGGCGGCATGATCAATCAGTGCCGCACCCTCACCAAACGCCGGCCAATCGGTTTGATTCCGGAACCAGGTGAGCTGGCGTTTGGCAAAACGGCGGGTTTCCTGTTTCGCCGATGCCCGCGCTTCCTCGAGGGAGAGGTCTCCGGAAAGATGGGCGATGAGCTCTGGCACGCCGAGCGCCTTCATCACCGGTAGATCCCTTGGCAAACCACGCACGGCCAGTGTCCGTGCCTCATCCATCGCGCCGCGCTCGAGCATCTGATCAAAGCGGGCCTCGCACCGGGCGTAGAGCTCCTCGCGTGCAGGACTGAGAAGGAGCGGAAGCACAGGTCCTTGGACCGCCTTCACCCGCGGCTCCCTTTGCCAGTCGGAAAGGGGCCGGCCCGTGTCATCAAAGACGGCCAAGGCACGCACATGCCGTTGCTGGTCCGCTGGCTGCAGCCTCTCCATCGCAGGGTCCACCGACAGCAAGCGCGAGCGCAGCCCTTCGGGGCTTGCCAGCCATTCTGCGTTCAGTGCCTCGGTGATGGCCTGCGCGATCTCAGGGATCGGTGAGAGCCCGTCGGTCATCGCTTTCAGGTAGAGGCCCGTTCCGCCGCAAAGGACCGGAAGACGTTCCCGCCCCCGGACCTCTTCGATCGCCAGTTTTGCTTCGCGAGCGAAACGACCCGCGGAGTACCTTTCGGTCCCATCGACATGTCCATAGAGATGATGGGGCGCCCGCGCATGATCATCCGGGGAGGGCCGCGCGCTCAACACATCGAGATCGCGATACACCTGCATAGAATCCGCGCAGATCACCTCGCCACCAATTGTCTCAGCCAAAGCGAGCGCCGCCGCGGATTTCCCCGATGCGGTGGGTCCAGCGATCACGATCAGAGGGGGATGCTCTTGCAGGGCCATCGTTGGCTCTCTAGCTCCTCCTCAACAGGAGATCACCATGACCGACGCTGCCCACGACACGATCAAAGCCGAAATCGACAAGAACGACGTCATGCTCTTCATGAAGGGCACACCGCAATTCCCGCAATGCGGTTTCTCAGCTGCTGTTGTGCAGATCCTCGATTATCTCGGTGTTGAGTTCGGCTCAATGAACGTTCTCGCCGATGATGACATCCGCAACGGCATCAAGACCTATTCCGACTGGCCAACGATCCCGCAGGTCTATGTCAAAGGCGAATTCGTCGGCGGCTGCGACATCGTCAAAGAGATGTTCGAGCAAGGCGAGCTGCGCCCGATGTTCGAAG
>CAWUIJ010000285.1:0-2306 GCA_963922235.1 uncultured Parvularcula sp.
TCGGCAATGGTCCTGTCATCAGCCATCGGAAGGGTCCTTTCGCCAGTTCCGGCCCGGCGCCCAGCCTAGAAAGAAAAACCAGGCGACAAACAACAAATCAGCCATCAGAAGGTTCCCTCGTTTCTCTATCGATAAAAGCGACTGCGAACCTGCTGGCTCAGGCCGCGGTCATCTACTGGTTCAGCATTAGGTTGCGGCCACGTCTTTGATGTAGCGCTCTGGATCTGTTCGAGATCATGCTCCGCTCGCTCCAAGGCCCGATCGAAGAACACCTTTTGCCAGAGATGATCAAACCAAGTCCGTCCATCCGATAGTGTCGGAAGCCTTTCTAGCGATGGTCGGTCTGGGTCCACCGCCACCACGCGGACCTCTTTGTCCATTTCTTTCAGTATACCCCGAAGCCGGTTTGCCTCCTGAGCGTTTGTGGTGACGATCCTGTCGCCATCGGTCGCGCGCTCGAGCATCCGCATGGTGCGGCCAGACTGCCGACCGGACATTTCAAACACCTCAGCGCCCGCCCTCATGGCCGCTGCAAAGCCGTATTCATCCATCTTGCCGCTCCCCTATTTTTGTAACCGCGTCCTTATCCTTCACACTCACCGCAAACACCTGGCTCGCATCCATCAGGCCAGTTAGATAACACGCCTCCATCAGTGCACCGAGTGTATAGTTCGATGTAGACACGTGCTTCAGAAACCTCTCTGTGCGCTCGCGGGCAAGCGAACGACCGTGCTTGTGCTCCTCGACCTCCGGCGGCAGTGGATTGTTTCTATACGCACCCATCAGCCACCCCACTTAGGCAGGAAAAACATTGCAAAGATCACTATCAGAGCAACCACCGCTAAACTTGCGCCGGAGATCAAGCCAATCCAAAACATCTAGCGTTCCCTTGTTTCGGCAAAAAGTGCTTCGTAATGCGCCCCAGTCTCTTCGGCGCCGCGGCACCACCCTCGATGATAACCCGCTTGCCAGCAGACGAGGCCAATGCTGATAACTGGCAGCAACAGAATAAGATCAGCCATCAGAAGGTTCCTTTCACCAGTCCCGGCCAAGCGCCCAGCCTAGAAAGAAGAACCAGGCGGCAAACAACAAATCAGCCATCAGAACGTTCCCTTGCTGCTGCCTGCCTGATTTCTTCTAGGCTGCGTTTTGTCGCCTCGTCAGTTTCCCGAATGAACTCTGCGGCCATCGCTTTTCTTAAGTGCTTTCGCTCATCACTCCCCGCAGGCGCGCCATGCACCTGCTTCATAAGGCGGCGTGTGCGGGGTAGAATTTCGAGGGTTTTGAGGCTCACGGACGTTCCCTTTTTTCAGTATGACTAGTAACCGTGATCGGGGTAAAGGGTCCGTAGCCAGTCAGCCCCTCACCGTCTCGCTTGTTCCAATTCCAGACCGCTCGATGTGGGTCGGATGCCATTCCAGCCGACGCCTTGCAGACTGTGCAGTGAACCCAACTTTCTCCAACCGCCCGAGCGATCTTGACGTGTACGGACCCGCAGAAAGGGCAAGGCTTCAATTCATCGCTCATGAGCGTTCCCTTGTTTCGACGACGCCGATGCTGAGTCTTCGCAACAGGACATCCCAATCGAACTCGCCATCAATCGTCACTGTATCGCCAGAATCGGAGATGTAAGGGACGGCTTCTTGTTCTGGGAGAATGCCCACAGCCGAGGACTCTAGTGCCTTAAGCAGTCGCTCTTTGGTCATTGCGCTTCCCCAATTTCGTCACGCTGAGCCTTGATCAGACGAGATATCGCTTGCTGATACTTGGCGTAACGCTCCCAGTCTCGATCGCTCGGGTTTGCTATGCGCGACGTTTGTGAATTGTGCCTGAGATCCGCTAGCTTGACTTCTGTAGCCAACGTGTCGCTGGCTACTCGCTCGATGAACGCCTCGTACTCCTCGCCACCTTGCCTCGTCAGCGTCCTAACGGCACCGACGATTTCAGCCGGGAACGAAGCCTGTAGGTCGCGAATACGGCAGTCGGTGTCTTCCAGGATGTCATGGAGAGCGGCGACAACTTTTGCTGCTGGGGACTGCACGTCAGCGACTACAGCGCAGATATGCTCCATGTACGAGCGACCAGCTTTATCAGTCTGACCGTAGTGATACTCTGAGGCTAATGCCAGGGCGGCAGCGAGGTTGTCTTGGGCCATCAGGAACGTTCCTCATTCTGTTCGCGTCGCTCCAGTTCGCGGTCCACCGCCTCGCGGAAGAAGTCGGTCATATCCTCATCCTCGTCCAGCACCCGTTGAATTCGATCAAGCGTCCCTGGACGGTAAGAGCCGATGCGCCGCTCCGGAAATT
>CAWUIJ010000286.1:0-2303 GCA_963922235.1 uncultured Parvularcula sp.
CGGCATGGCGGTGTCCTTCATAAAGTCGTGTGAATTCCAAAAGAGCCTCAAGCGCTTGGTCGGCGTCTTCAGGCAGAATGTTCTCATCGGGATGGTGGCTGACGCCGCGTTCACAGCGAATGAACAGCATCGTCACAGGACAGAGCGCCGCAACGCTCATCGCATCATGGCCTGCTCCGCTAAAGAGTTCAAAGGCCCGGCCGTCCACGGACGACACCGCCTGACCGAGAAGGCTCGTGAGATCAGGATCGCAAGGGGTCGCGCTTAAGTCTTGTTGACGTTCCGTAGAGTGCGCCAGGCCGCGCTCCTGCGCGATCATGTTGAACCGCTCCTTGATCGCCGCGGCGGCCTCATCGCGGATGTCATCGCTCGGTGCACGGACGTCTAGGCTCAACTGGACGCGGCCAGGCACAACATTGCTTCCGCCGGGGAAAACCTCGAGCCGACCCACAGTCGCAACAACACCGAATTCAGCGCGCGCCGTCGCCTCCTCTTCGGCAGCTGTGACCATGGCAGCAGTCCCGGCAAGGGCGTCTTTGCGGAGGGTCATCGTGGTCGTGCCCGCATGCGCGGCGGCGCCTTGCACCTCAATGGCATAGCGCAACTGGCCAGCAATCGCCGTGACGACACCCAGCGCCAGACCTTCAGCCTCGAGCACCGGCCCCTGCTCGATATGCGCTTCGACAAAGGCAGCCACCTCGGAAGGCGATCGCGCAGCGGCCTTTGCACCTTCCGAAGGCCTTACGAGATCCGTATACTGTGCCAAGTAATCGTCAAATGCGTGAAGAGCCGAGGACACATCCATGCCCTCTTGATCTCTTTGCTGAAGGCTCTCGTCGATGGGAACACCAGCCAAGGCGCGGCTTGCCATCATTGAGCTGTTAAACCGGGAGCCCTCTTCATCACCGAAAGCGACAATCTCAATAGGAAATGGAAAGCGTACACCTTCCTCATGAAGCCTGGCGATCAACTCGATACCGAGCATCACGCCCAGTGGTCCGTCGAAGACACCGCCGTTCGGGACACTGTCGATATGAGAACCGATCATCAGCGCAGGCGCGTGGGGGTCCGTTCCCTCATAGCGGCCAATGAGCGTCGCCATAGGATCGAGGCGCGCATCCATCCCCGCCTCGCGCATCCATGTCACCACTTGCCCGATCGTCGCGGCATGCGCATCCGTCAGATACCGTCGGTCAAGGCCATCGGAACGCTGAGAAAATGGCGCGTGCCCCAGTGCGCGGCAACGTTCATAGGCTCGCTGGCCTGATGCACGCTCCTCAGGGAGTGGATGCACCGCGGCCTCTACCATGCAGCCACGCCCCCATCACTTCTTGGATCCGTCGCACCTTCGATCACACCATCGGGACGCTGAACAAGTGCACCAGCATGGCCCATCATGCTGGTGAATGGCTCGACGACTTGCACATCGTGCCCAGCTTTTTTGAGCGCGGCGATCACATCGGGCGGGAAACGGCTCTCGATCTTGAGGTTGGTGCTGTCGTCTCCCCATGTCCGGCCAAGAAGCCAGCGCGGCGCCGTCACAGCTTGCTGCAGCGGCATGCCAAACCGGGCGTAACGCGTGAAAATCGCTGCCTGGCTTTGCGGCTGGCCCTCGCCGCCCATGGTACCGTAGACCATGGCTCGTCCGTCTGGGAACAAAGCCGCAGCGGGGTTCAGCGTGTGGAACGGCAAGCGCCCCGGCTCAAGCGCGTTCCAAGAGCCTTCCTCGAGTGAAAAGCTTGCCCCGCGATTTTGCCAGATGACGCCCGTTTCAGGAAGCATCACGCCTGAGCCAAATTCATGGTAGACGGACTGAATAGCACTCACCATCCGCCCCTCGCGGTCGACCGCGCCAAACCAGACCGTATCACCATCTGCTGACGGACCGTTCCACGGCATGGCTTTGTCGGGATCGATCCCATCGGCTGCGGCTTTGATCGTGTCCATTTGATCGAGGACGGCCTGCGCGGCTTCACTCATACGCGCAGGATCGCCGATCCCCGCCTGACGCGAACGGCGCATTGCCCATTTCGTGGCCTCGACCAAACCGTGCACATGCGCGAAGCCATCGGCTTCGTCCGCCTTCATCTGATCGAAGACGGAGAGGATCAGAAGTGAGATGAGCCCTTGCGTGGGCGGCGGCATATTTAAAAGCGTCCCGAGGCTCGTTTGGACACGGAGCGGCTCTTCAGAGATTGCACGGTGGCTTGCAAAGTCTTCCATCCGAAGAGGCGACCCCACCTTTTCGAGGTCACTCACCCAAGCCTTAGCAATCGTTCCCTCATAGGCGCTGCGCAGACCTT
>CAWUIJ010000287.1:0-2300 GCA_963922235.1 uncultured Parvularcula sp.
ACCGTGATGCAGAGGATCACAAAACCAATGACCACGCCGGCGAGCCGAATATTGAGACTGCTCGCCGCCAACATGGCCTGCATGATCAGCCAAAGCGCGAAGGGGTTTTGGATGCCGCCGGTCAGAAAAAGGATCGCGGAGATCTGCACGGTATCCACCATGAGACTGAAGACCACCTCATTCGGACGAAGCGGCCGCGCAGGGCTGAAGGCAAAGGTGGCATAGAGATTGAGCCACACCCCCGCTGCGATGACCACGAGAACGGGGCCGAGCGGAATCTCAAAACCAAAGACAAATTTGACGGCGATCAGGACGCCCAACTGCCCTGCGGCCGCGAACCACCGGAGGCTGGTCAGCGTGCCTTGCCGAAGGACGGTGGGCGGGTTGGAGGTCAGAGGCATCTTGTCATTCGAATTGCGCGCATTCTCCGTCTATATCGCGCGCCATGATTATGAACCAACTGCGCACATGGCTGCCCCTTGGCGCCGCCCTTCTGCTGACCCTTTCCGCTTGCGGTGAGAGCGGTCCCGTTCCTGGCGAGATCACGTTGACTGACGCATTCGTCGCGGATTTCGAACTGATCGATCACCATGGAGAGCCGGCCACCGACGAACGTTTCGAAGGCAAACCGATGCTGATCTATTTTGGCTTCTCGAGTTGCCCCGATGTCTGCCCAGCCTCGCTTTCCGTCCTCAGCGCGAGCCTCGATGCCATGGGCAAAAAGGCAGACCTGATCCAGCCTCTCTTCATCACTGTGGATGCGGAGCGCGACACGCCCGAGAAACTGCGCCAGCACTTAAGCTTCGACGATCGCATTCTGGGCCTGACGGGCGATGCCGAAGCCCTTGAGCAGGCGCGGCAGAACCTGCGTGTTTTTGCGGCGAAAGTGCCCCTGGACGACAGCGCCCTTGGCTACACGATGGACCACCAGTCGTTGTTCTTCCTCATAGATCGTCAAGGAAGTGCGGTGCGCGCCTTTGACGATGGCATGGATCCAAAAGCCCTCGCCCAAGCAGTTGAGCGATGGCTTTGATCAATTCTTTACGGGTCTTAGCTAAGTCTTGCACTGTTCTGTCCTTCTGTGCTGCAACGCACCGAAGACGCTCTGGGTTTGTGGGGTTTTAAGTGATTTATCCAGCCTATGAAGCGGCTCACCAGCTTGTTGGTCCTGCCCGCACATTCGCCCGCGCTTATGCGAGCGTGATCGACTCTCCGATGAACTTGTTCCGCGAAAGCTGGGCATCGCGGATCGCTATCGCCGGTCACAACGTGTTTGAGATGGCGACACGTCGTTACGCCAAGCCTGAATGGCGGCTCGACACAACGACGATCAATGGGGTGGAGGTTCCCGTCACCGTGGAGACCGTGCTGGAGAAGCCCTTCGGACGGCTCCTCCGCTTCCGTCGTGACCCGTCCGTGCTGGCCGATGTTCCCAATCTTGAACCGCAACCGCGGGTGCTGATTGCAGCGCCGATGTCTGGTCACCACGCAACCCTGTTACGCGGCACGGTTGAGGCCATGCTGCCAGGTCATGAGGTCTTCATCACCGACTGGACCGACGTCCGAGACATCCCAGTGATTTTCGGTCGTTTCGATCTCAACACGTATATTGATTACCTGATCGAGTTCATTCAGCTGATCGGTCCAGGCTGCCACACGATGGCCGTTTGCCAACCTGGCCCAGCGCTCCTCGCCGCCGCCGCCGTGATGGCTGACGAAGAGGATCCGGCAGCTCCGCGCACGATGACCTTCATGGGCTCGCCGATCGACGCCCGGAAATCGCCGACCGTCACGAACCTGCTCGCAGAGCAAAGAGGCTTTGAGTGGTTCGAGCAGAACATGATCCAGACCGTGCCGGCACCCTATGCGGGCTTCACGCGCAAGGTCTATCCAGGCTTCCTTCAGCTCACGAGCTTCATGTCGATGAACATCGAGCGCCACGTGAACGCGAATTTCGATTACTTCGCGAACCTCATGTCTGGGGATGAGGAAGCCGCCGAGAAGCACGAGACGTTCTACGACGAATACCTCGCGGTCTGCGACATGTCGGCGGAGTTCTACCTCCAGACCATCCACGATGTGTTCCAGGAATACCTCCTGCCCCGCGGCCTCTTCACCCATCGCGGCAAGATCGTTGATCCATCCAAGATCACGAAGACGGCTCTGATGACCGTTGAGGGCGAGCTCGACGATATTTCAGGGATCGGCCAAACCCAGGCCGCGCACGATCTCTGTACGGGCCTCAAGGCCGAAGACCGGATCGACTACATCCAAAAAGGCGCAGGCCATTACGGCGTCTT
>CAWUIJ010000288.1:0-2296 GCA_963922235.1 uncultured Parvularcula sp.
GCAAGCGGCTCCCGGAGGGCTGGCACGTCGTCATTTATTTCGAGGCTGATATCCTTGAGGAAATGCGCCCCTTTATCGATGCCGTTCCGGTGCCGGTCGTGATCGACCACATGGGGCGGCCCGATGTGTCGCAAGGGCCTGATGGCCCGGACATGCTGGCGTTCCGAGCTCTGTTGGAGAGCCGCGACGACATATGGTTCAAACCCACTTGCCCAGATCGTTTGGACGCCATCAAGGAGGGCGGCGCGGGCGATCCATGGGATACTTTTGCTTCAGCCGTCGCGCCGCTCGTTGCTGACTACTCTGATCGCTGTATCTGGGGCACCGATTGGCCGCACCCGAACATGCAGGACGAAGTGCCAGACGATGGTCACCTGGTCGACATGATCCCACGGATCGCTCCTACGACTGAACTTCAGACGAAGCTCTTGGTCAAGAATCCGCAAGAGCTGTATTGGCCCGAAGTCGTCTAGATTGCTCGCGGCCTGCGGATAGGTTCCACGATGTGAGATGGAAAAGTGGCGGTATACGACTATCGCTTTTACATCAGGCACTTAAATCCGGGGCGCTTGCCTCCTCCTTAGCTGTCACTGTCCTCTGATTTCATTGGCATTTTTTCAAAAGAGTGCGTCGCCCCTCCATAACCGTTCCCCGACAAGTGAGGCGCTTGAGGCGATCGCGAGCGGCTGGATTCGTCCGATCGGCGCCCACCAAAACACTTTTCGACAAGGGTGGGACAATCGTAAACGATGGCATATGGACAGCCATGCGAGTGTCCCCCGTCAGCGCCTATGGCACAGATTTGAGGCTGTGATTTAAGGAGGGTTTGGGCTTCGTCATAGTGACGAAGGAACGAAGATGAAGCCCAAACCCTCCAATGCAAAATCGCGTGCTAAGGCCCCGGCCGAGCAGGTGGTGAAGGACATCCGCCGCAAGACCCGCCGACACTTCTCCGCTGAGGACAAGATCCGCATCGTGCTCGAAGGCTTGCGGGGTGATGACTCCATCGCCGAGCTGTGCCGCAAGGAAGGCATTGCCCAGAGCCTTTACTACACCTGGTCCAAGGAGTTCATGGAGGCTGGCAAGCGTCGCCTCGCCGGTGACACGGCCCGTGCTGCGACCACGGATGAGGTGAAGGATCTGCGCCGCGAGGCCCGCGATCTGAAGGAATGTGTGGCCGACCTTACCCTTGAGAACCGGTTGCTCAAAAAAAGCATGATCGCGGATGGGGGAGACGAAGAATGAGGTATCCTGCATCCGAGAAGCTTGAGATTATCCGGATCGTCGAGCAGTCGCACCTGCCCACCAAACGCACGCTGGACCAGCTCGGCATCGCCCGACGGACCTTTTACCGCTGGTATGATCGCTATCTCGAAGGCGGGCCGGAAGCGCTGGCTGACCGGCCATCGACGCCAAGCCGGGTGTGGAACCGCATCGGCGACGATGTGCAGCAGCAGATCGTCGACATGGCGCTGGAGCAGACCGAGCTATCCCCGCGAGAGCTGGCCGTGCGCTTCACCGACGAGAAGCGCTACTTTGTGTCCGAGGCCACGGTCTACCGCCTGCTGAAGGCCCACGACCTGATCACCAGCCCGGCCTACACGGTGATCAAGGCAGCAGAGGCGTTCCACACCCAGACCACGCGGCCCAACGAGATGTGGCAGACCGATTTTACCTACTTCAAGATCATCGGATGGGGCTGGGTCTACCTCTCGACCGTGCTCGACGATTACTCGCGCTACATCATCGCCTGGAAGCTTTGCACCACCATGCGGGCCGAGGACGTCACCGAGACGCTCGACATGGCTCTTGCAGCTTCAGGCTGCGATCATGCCAACGTGCTGCACAAGCCTCGCCTGCTCAGCGATAATGGCCCCAGCTACATCGCCGGGGAACTGGCCGAATACATCAAGGCCAACAAGATGAGCCATGTGCGCGGCGCACCCTTCCATCCGCAAACCCAAGGCAAGATCGAGCGCTGGCACCAGACGCTGAAGAACCGCGTGCTGCTGGAAAATTACTTCCTGCCCGGCGATCTCGAAAACCAGATCGAAGCGTTCGTCGAGCACTACAACTACTGCCGCTACCACGAGAGCCTCGATAATGTGACACCCGCCGATGCCTACTTCGGCAGGGCTCCTGCCATCATCAAGAGAAGAGAAAGGATCAAGCGAAAGACAATCGAACATCGGCGCTTGCAACACCGCAAGCTCGCCGCCTAAACATCAAACCCAGACGAGGTCCACACTCCCCAAGCATACGCCGAAACCTGTGCCAAATGTTCTGACGACGGACA
>CAWUIJ010000289.1:0-2266 GCA_963922235.1 uncultured Parvularcula sp.
AGCGTTTGCGGAAAGGCGAGGAACACGTTCCCGCTCAAAATCAACGTCTCACTCAGCGCCAGACCTAAGATCAGAGACAGAACAACATTCCGGGTCGCAAAGGCGAGAGCCAAAGCAGCGATCGGCGGGGCAAGGGTGAGAACATCCATCGGAATGGTTTGCCGGTATCACGGGGCCATTTCAATTGTGTCCGCGATGTCTTTACCGGGCGGGGTTAGCGCCGTTGTCCGTATTGCACGTTGATGAGCCGCCGTGCTTCTTCACTGCCAAGGAGACGTCCCAGACGAACAAGGGCGTAGTTGTCTTGGTCGACCTCGATTTGATTGACCGTGTCATAGACTTGCCCATCAATCATCCGCTCAAAAGCCATATCGAATTGATAAGTTCCCGTCTCTTCGTCGAACGAACACGTGGTCGAAAGCGGAATCATCGCTTCCATCACAGATCCGTCGTTCTCGATCGTGAGGTCTAAGCCGGCCTCTGAAATCGTCTCGGTCATGACTTTGAAAGGAGGCTCGGAGGGCTTGTTTCGGCTTTCAAGGACAAGCGTATAAGGATCAATCCAACGATTGGTCTCGAGCCAAGTGCTTGTCTGAAAAGCAGCTTCGCCAGGAGCCCCGCGTTCCGTCAGGGTCACATGCCAGGTTCCAGCAAAGGCCTCTTGAGCGGCGACGAAGCACGCATCATCCCGAAGGTCGTTTGCGGCAAGGGCTACTGCGCCCACTGCGAACCCGATTGTCAGCATAAAAAACTCCCGGCCTTGGCATACCAAAGACCGGGAGTCGGATCATCGCAAGACCGCAGAGCTTAACTCTCTGCTTTCGCCCGTTTGTCGAGATTGGTCATGATCTCAGCAATCGCGTCGTCGAGCGTCTTCTTACGGACGGCTGCAACTTCGCGGCCAAAACGCTCGCGCGCTTGTTCAAACAGTTGGCGTTCGGAATAGCTTTGCTCAGGCTGATCAGCAGGGCGGAAGAGGTCACGGACAACTTCGCAGACAGCTTGGAGATCGCCAGAATTGATCTTCGCTTCGTACTCTTGAGCGCGGCGCGACCACATCGTGCGTTTGATCCGCGGTTTGCCTTGGATCAGCTTCATCATCTCGTCGATCTGCTTGCCAGTCGCCAGGTTCCGCATGCCAGCGGCAGCAGCTTTGGCAACAGGAACGCGCAACTTCATTTTCTCGTGTTCGAAGTCGATCACGAAAAGTTCAATCTCAAGACCGGCAATCTCTTGCTTCTCAAGCTCAGTGATGAAGCCAACGCCGTGTGCTGGATAGATGATGTTCGTTTGAACCTTGAACTTCTGGTTCTTGTCGCGGTTAGCTTCCGCGCGTTTGGCAACCTTCAGGGCAGGGCGCAGAGGCGCCGGCGCAATTTTTGGTTTCTCCGCTTCCCCGTCAGACTTTTTGGTCTTTGGAGATGCAGGGGTGAGTTTGATCGCTTTCAGCGCGTTCGCAGTCTTTGTACTAGCCACGTTTGCCTTCTCTTAAATTCAGCCGCGTGTTCAGGACAGTGTCGCGCGCTGTGCAGGGAAAGCACCAGATGCGCGGATGTCTTGATCACGAAATGCCGACACGTTTCCTATCGAAGATAAGAGCTCAGCCCAAAAATCAGCCATGAAATCCATGACATCCTTGGTGAGGTCTGACTTTCGAAGGCCAGGGGTGTCGACGCTACCCTCATACCGGGCCGCAGGTCCTGTTCCGGCCAAACGTTGTTTGGGCCGGTGGTAATCGTTCGTCCTGCAAACCATCTCTGTATTATAGCAAAAAATTCTAACGATGACCAGGGCGCGTCTCACAATGAGACGTTAGCAACCGCAAAAAGTTAATCGCCTTCGCCGGGATTGGCGCTGAAATGCGTCTCGAGTTTGTTTTCGACGTTTGCCATCGCGTCGGCCTCGGGAAGGGGCTCTTTTTGCGTGGTGATGTTGGGCCACGTCTCAGCGTATTTGGTGTTGATTTCGAGCCATTTGCCATCGGGATCGTCTGTGTCTGGCACGATCGCGTCAACGGGGCACTCCGGCTCGCACACACCGCAATCGATGCACTCATCAGGCTTGATCACGAGGAAATTCTCACCCTCGTAGAAGCAGTCCACAGGGCAGACTTCGACGCAATCGGTGTATTTGCATGCGATGCACGCGTCCGTGACGACATAGGTCAAGGCTTGGTCTCTCCATCTTGAATAGGCGATATGATCGAACTCTTGCGCTGCGGCAAGCCGCTCATGGGTCGCAGAGGATTCGTAGGAAAAACAGTCTA
>CAWUIJ010000290.1:0-2243 GCA_963922235.1 uncultured Parvularcula sp.
GTCCGCGGATTGGTGAAGCTCGGCCCATAACCGCCAAAGGGCGGGATCGGCGATGAGGTCCAGCGCAAAACGTTGTACCGAATGTCCCCGGCATCCCAGTCAGCATCATCCGGCTGAACCTTGACCACCACCGCGTTGGAGAAACCCGCCGCCTCAAAAGCCTCGTTCCAAGCCAAAACGCCCTCTTCGATCGCGTCCCGGAATTCGTAAGGCGTTGTGTTCTCAATCCACCAGGTAATGGGCTCGACCGGATCGCTGATCTCAGCCTCCGGATCTTTTTTCACAAGGCGCCAGCGGTTGATGAGGTCATGATAGGGTGTGGCCGAGTCGCTCGTTAGGTTTGTCTTCTGGTCGAAGAAATAGCCGACCCGGTAGTCATCAATCCGCGGCGTGAAACCATCATCAGGCATCGCGATGAAAGAGTGCTGCACTTTGACCGTGACACTGCGCGCATCGGTGACAGCATCAGAACCACCATTGAACGGGTACGGATTATAAAAGACGTAATCAACGACAAAGTCGACGTTCTCAGGATAGTTCCGAATCTCAGAAAACTTGGTCGCCGATGTCAGATCTCCCACTTCAAAGGAGAAGGGACCAGAGAAGGGACCAGGCAGATTGCGGACAATCTCCAGCGTCTCATCGAGGAGAAGATCATCGGCGCTCACAAGGAAGCTGTCGCCTTCATCGTCTTCCGTGATCGCGATGATCTCGAGGGACGTGAGGATAGCGTCGGAGATGTTCGCATCGGCTGCGCGCGAGACGGGGTTGTCTTCGTCGAACACGAAGGAGGTGTTCACCTCAACGACTTCGATACGATCAAAATGCCGGTCGAAGCGAAGGATGCTCTGGGTGCCGTAAGCGCCGCGGAACCCGCCTGCCTCGAGCACGCTGTTCTCAATGTAATTGAACGCGATGAATTCTGCGCCGAGCTGCTCTTCGGAGATCTCGAGGTAGACCTCTCCGGTCTCAGGATCGTTGTAGATCGGGAAGAGGCCGTCTTCAGCCTCCATCCCTTCCATGGCCTCGCTGACCGTTGGGAAACCTTCATCATCGTCATCGTCTTGAGCCCAAGCCGTGCTCAAAGACGGCAACACGAGGCCCGCGCACAGCCCGAAAAGGCTGACCAACCAAGATTTCACCATCAGAAGAACCCCCAGGGACCACGATCACCCGGCCTCACCACCGTCGGTGCCGTGTGATTGAATTCAAACCGAACCCTAACGCCAAAGCTTCAATGCGCAAGAATTTGCTAAGACTTAGAATAGGTATGGGAGCAAGGATTGGACCAAGTGGCGCATCGAACCGAGGATTTGGGGGCAAGCGCGCGGCAAGATCTCGTGAGGACGTCAGCCCTTAGGCAGCTGAAACTGAGAGAACGCTTCGGCGATCAAGGATTGAAGCCTGAGCGCGGGAGGCTTACCTAAGCTGCACGTGCGACCAACCCACCGCACATGAGGAGATGAGAATGTCTGAGACGGAACGTCTTTATCGCGAGCAGACCGGCGCTGTCGCCTTTGACGAAGGCCTGCGCAAGTACATGCTTGGCGTCTACAACTACATGGCGCTTGGCATCGCCGGCACAGCGCTGATCGCGTTTTTCTTTCTAACCAACCCAGCAGCGCTGCAATTCGCAGCTGGCCTGCAGTTCATCCCGTTCATCGCGCTGATCGGTCTTGGTTGGTTCGCGCCGAAGCTCATCATGGGCGGAAGCCGTCCGGTCGCGTTTGGCGCTTACGCCGCTTACGTGAGCCTTTGGGGCGTTCTGATTGGCCCGATGATCGCGCTTTACGTCGGCGCTGGCCTTGCAGGCATGGTCGCGCAGGCCTTCTTCATCACCGCATCCTTGTTCCTGTCGATGTCGATCTATGGCTACACGACGAAGAAAGACCTCTCCGGTTGGGGCCGGTTCCTGTTTATGGCGTCGATCGGCCTTCTGATCGCGATCGTCGTGAACTTCTTCCTCGGTTCAGAGCTTCTGAGCTTCCTGGTCTCGAGCGCTGTGGTTCTCGTGTTCTCAGCGGTGACCGCTTACGAGACCCAAATGATCCGAAACCTGTATCAACAAGGTGCAGGTGAAGCGAACGAGCGGGCAGCCATCTTCGGCGCCTTTGCCCTCTACGGCACATTCGTGACGCTGTTCATCCACGTCCTGAACCTGCTCAGCATCATGCGTGACTAGGTTCAGCGGATCCCCTGAACAATCAAAGCCCCGGCCATCGCGCCGGGGCTTTTTTGTTAGC
>CAWUIJ010000291.1:0-2197 GCA_963922235.1 uncultured Parvularcula sp.
GGCCAAGGCGCAGCTCGCGTGCATCGAGAGCGCGGCCTGCGGCATTGCGGAGCTGCTCATCCGCCCGGTCGAGGCGCATGACCGCCGGCTCAAGCAATGAGCTGGGAGACCCCAGCCCCTTCCCCGCCACCTGCAAACGGAGACGCGCGCCTTCGAGAAGCCCCGAAGCGTGGCGAATCAGGCGCCCTTCCAAATTGGCGACCTCCGACAAAAGCTCTGTGCGAACGGGAACGGCGAGCTCTGCCGCAGCGGTCGGCGTCGGCGCGCGGAGGTCGGCGGCGTAATCAATAAGAGTGGTGTCGGTCTCATGGCCCACCGCCGAAATGAGAGGAATAGGGCTGGCCGCTGCTGCACGAACGACATCCTCATCATTGAAGCACCAGAGGTCCTCGAGACTGCCGCCGCCCCGGGCCACAATAATCGTGTCGGGGCGTTGGTCCTCCGGCAGCGCTGCGAGGCCTTTGATACCGCGCACGATCTGAGCGGGGGCACCCTCGCCCTGCACGACACTGGGCCAGACGATCACGTGGCTCGGGAATCGGTCCCGCAAGCGATGGAGAATGTCGCGGATCACCGCGCCCGATGGCGAGGTCACGACGCCAATGCGGCGCGGCAGTTTCGGGATCGGGCGTTTCCGCTCCGCCGCAAAGAGGCCTTCGCTCGCGAGCTTCTTCTTCCGTTCCTCATAAAGCGCCATGAGCGCGCCCGCGCCGGCTGGCGCGAGGGTGTCGATGATCAGCTGGTAGCGCGATTGACCGGGGAACGTGCTCATTCGGCCGGTGGCGATGACCTCAAGACCCTGCTCGGGCTTCACCGACTGGCGCGCGGCCGTCCCCTTCCACATCACGGAAGAGATGACGGCCCGCTCATCCTTCATATCGAGATAGACATGCCCCGATGCCGCGCGGGTCACCCGGCCAAGCTCGCCCCGCACACGGACATATCCATAGGTGTCCTCAATCGTGCGCTTGAGCTTTCCAGAGAGTTCGGAGACGGAGTATTCAGGGACGTTATCAGAGGTCATGCGGACCAGTGTTGCGCTGATCTCTTGCATCCATCAACACTCCGCCTCGGGCAACGAGGGGGCGAAGTTGGAACAACGTCGCGAACCATTCTTTTTCTATATGGCGCTGCTGCTGATCGCGCTCGTTCTATGCGGGTTCACGCTGACCGGTTTTTTAAGGCCCGGTGGCCCGCTCGCGGTTCCGCTGTTTTTGCATTTTCACGGCGCGGTCTTCCTGTCCTGGTTCGTACTGCTAGCTTTCCAAGCGCGGCTTATCGGTCAGGGCAATCGCGCGCTGCATATGCGGCTGGGACTCACGAGTGTCGGTCTGGCTGTCGCGATCGTCATCATTGGCTACCTTGTGATCCGTGCAGCGGTGGCGAAGCCAGATGGGATGATCGCAGGCAGGCCAGCCCTGATCGGCGCTATCTTTCCGATGTTGGACATCATCAACTTCTCGATCGTCTATACCCTGGGCTTTCTCAATCGGAGCAACGCCAACGCGCATAAGCGATTCATGTTGCTTGCCGCCATCCTGATGATCGATCCGGCTATGGCCCGGCTCGTTTTCGGATTGGGCCTCCCCGGCATGCTCATCTTGGCGCTGGAGTTCAGCCTGCTCCTCGCGATGTTGGTGTACGACCTATTCCGATTAAAGAAGCCACACTGGGCCACGCTCATCGGCATGGCTCTTTATATCGGAGCGTTCGCCTTTAAGCTGAATATCGACGGGATCAACTGGTGGCCAGCCTTCTCGAGATCGGTGTTTGGATAGGATGCAAACACGTTTCGTCTTTGCTCTGACTTAAGCAGCAAACGGAACGCTTACTGATCTCCGCCGGGCTCTTCAAAGAAGATGCTCGGCTGGGGGAGCGTGACGCTTGGCGCTGCGGGGTCGTAGGTCGCGGCGTCTTGGCTATCAGTCAAAGCTTCTGTGCCGACCTGCTGACCCTCAGCCGATTCAAACCGCGCGCGCGCTTCAGCCTGTCTGCGGGCCTCAAGCTCGGTAGCATAAAGGGCACGCACCTCTTTCGGCACAGCGAAAGGATTGGCCTGGAAGGATGACACCGTCGTGGTGGGCGCTGATCCGATCAATGGGCCATAGCGGATTTGCCGCCGCTCGGTGCCGAGCTCTTCGGCGAAGCGATCCCAATCGGCGCCAAGGTCAGCGAGCTCCGCCCGCCAACCCGAAAG
>CAWUIJ010000292.1:0-2164 GCA_963922235.1 uncultured Parvularcula sp.
CCTCGACGACTGTTTGACCTGGCTTCAGAGCACCCGTTCGCTCCGCATGCTCAATGATCGAGATCGCGAGCCGGTCCTTCACCGAAGCCGCCGGATTGAAAAACTCTGCCTTCACGTAGAGGTCGATACCTTCGGGCGCGAGGCGCTGGATCTTCACCGCTGGCGTGTTGCCGATCGTGTCGACAATGCTGTCATAGATCTCGCCGCGGCCTTCAGTTGTTCTCACACCCGTCATCAGTATACCTCACCTGCTTTTGGCCTTTATTTGGCGCTTGCGCCAACATGGGAGCAAGACAGCACCGCACAAGACCAAGCACGTGACGATCGCACAAAAAAAGCCGCCCACGGAGGGGCGGCTCATACCGGGTGACTTGGTTTCGCGCTTAGTATTTCGCGAGGGCGTCAATCGCGCGCTGGGCGTTCAGAACCGTCTCAGGCACCTCGTCTTTGAGGAGCTTTTCGACTTCCTCGCGTTCAGCCGTCAGGACATCACCAGAGAGATCGGCCTCATCCACGGCCTTCTCGGCCAGAACAGTCAAGCCATTCTGCGAGACGTCGGCAAAGCCGCCGCGGACATAGGTCTTTTTGACCGAACCGCCGGTGTGCACCTCGATCATGCCTGGGGAGAGGGTCGCCATCAGCGGCGCGTGCGCGGCGCGCACCTCAAAAATGCCTTCGGTGCCCGGCACCACGACGGCATCCACGTCACCACTGAAGAGCTCACGCTCAGGCGACACAAGAGAAAAAGCAAACTGCGACATCGGTCTCATCTCCGCCGCAGTGGTTCGGATCAACCAAAGCGGCCCGACAGGTTCAAGATCATATCCATGACAAGCGCAAGCGAGCCAAGGGTGGCCAGGGAGAGAACCGCATAAGCAAAACCGCGGCGGCTCACCTGAGCCAATTCTTCCTTCGAGATGCCCATCGACATCCAGAACTGATCAACAACGTTCACCATCACAAACCTCCTTGAGGAACTGACTTGGTGACGCCGTTGCAATCTTCGGGCCCAGAAGGGCCTATTTTCCGCCTTATTGGCAGAAAAAAGCGAGCGTTTACTGGATGTTAGGGCTAGTCCGTGCCCGTCATTAACCAGCGAAAACCACGCCCGCTTTGGTTGTGAGGGGCCCCGCCGGGACCCCTATTAAGCATGCTATGCAGCCTCTGCCATCTTCTCAGCCTTGGCGATGGCATCGTCGATACCGCCGCACATGTAGAAGGCTTGTTCCGGAAGATGGTCATATTCGCCCGCAATGAGCGCTTTGAAGGACTTCACAGTGTCCTCAAGTGGGACCTGGACACCCGGTGAACCGGTAAACACTTCGGCCACGTCAAACGGCTGCGAAAGGAAGCGTTCCACTTTCCGGGCGCGTGCCACGGTGAGTTTGTCTTCTTCCGAGAGCTCGTCCATGCCGAGGATGGCGATGATGTCCTGAAGCGACTTGTAGCGCTGCAGAATGTTCTGAACGCCGCGCGCCACTTCGTAGTGCTCTTCGCCCACAACGCGTGGGTCGAGGATCCGCGAGGTTGAATCGAGTGGGTCCACAGCTGGATAGATGCCCTTCTCCGAGATCGCGCGGTTAAGAACCGTCGTCGCGTCGAGGTGAGCAAAGGTGGTAGCCGGCGCAGGGTCAGTGAGGTCGTCCGCAGGGACATAGACCGCTTGGACCGAGGTGATCGAACCTTTGGTGGTCGTGGTGATCCGCTCCTGCATACCGCCCATGTCGGTGGCGAGGGTTGGCTGATAGCCCACAGCCGATGGGATCCGGCCAAGAAGCGCCGACACTTCCGACCCGGCTTGCGTGAAGCGGAAGATGTTGTCGACGAAGAAGAGAACGTCCTGACCCTGATCACGGAAGTGCTCAGCAACAGTCAGACCTGTCAGCGCCACACGGGCACGCGCACCAGGAGGCTCGTTCATCTGACCGTAGATCAACGAAGCTTTCGAACCGGCAGCAGAACCACCGTTCTCTGCTGGGTTCTTGTTCACGTTCGATTCGATCATCTCCCAGTAAAGGTCGTTGCCTTCACGGGTCCGCTCACCGACGCCAGCGAACACGGAGTAACCGCCGTGCACCTTCGCGATGTTGTTGATGAGCTCTTGGATGAGAACCGTCTTGCCCACACCGGCACCGCCGAAGAGGCCAATCTTACCGCCGCGAGC
>CAWUIJ010000293.1:0-2158 GCA_963922235.1 uncultured Parvularcula sp.
CTTCGACCCTGGCGGGGTCTTCGGGGATGAATTCGAAGGCGAGTTTTTCGTCATCACCCAGAGTGACCCGGACGACGCCGCCGAAGCGTAAGCTGCCGAAGAGGATTTCGTCCGCGATCGGCTTTTTGATGTGCTCTTGGATCGTGCGGCTGAGCGGTCTTGCGCCCATTTCCTCGTCAAAGCCCCTTGTCGAGAGCCAGCGGGTGGCCTCGTCCGTCAGTTCGAATGTGACGTTGCGATCGGCGAGTTGCGCCTCCAGCTGCAGCACGAACTTGGCGACGATGCGGTCGATGATCGGCTTGCTGAGGCCAGCGAAGGCAATCACCGCGTCGAGACGGTTCCGGAACTCGGGCGTGAAGAGCTTGTTGATCGCTGTCTCTTGTTCCGAGTTCGCACGACCACGGCCAAAGCCGATCTCCATACGGTTGGCATCCGCCGCACCCGCATTGGTCGTCATAATGAGGATGATGTTCCGGAAATCGATCTTCTTGCCGTGGCTGTCGGTGAGGGAGCCATTGTCCATCACCTGGAGCAGGATATTGAAAATCTCCGGGTGCGCCTTTTCGATCTCATCAAGCAGAACCACCGCGTGGGGGTTCTGGTCGACCTGATCGGTCAAAAGACCGCCGCCCTGGTCAAAACCGACATAGCCAGGAGGCGCACCGATCAGACGGCTGACGGTATGACGCTCCATATATTCGGACATGTCAAAGCGCAGGAGCTCGACCCCCATCATGGAGGCGAGCTGTTTGGCGACCTCGGTCTTACCGACACCGGTGGGGCCAGCAAAGAGGTAGTTGCCGATGGGCTTCTCCGGCTCACGCAGGCCAGCGCGGCTGAGCTTGATGGCTGCTGCGAGCTGATCGATCGCCTCGTCCTGGCCGAAGACCACGCGCTTGATATCAGCATCGAGGTTCTTGAGCCGCTCGGTATCGGACTTGGACACGGATTTCGGCGGGATGCGGGCCATGACAGCCACGATCTCTTCGACCTGGTGGGTGCCGATCTCTTTCACCCGATCCTCTTCTTTGAAGAGCATCTGGCGCGCGCCGGCCTCGTCGATCACATCGATCGCCTTATCCGGCAGCTTGCGGTCGGTCATGTATTTGGCCGAGAGCTCGACAGCGGTTTTGATCGCTTCGTCCGTGTAGGTGAGGTTGTGATGCTTCTCAAACGCAGGACGGAGGCCGCGCAGGATCTCGATCGTATCCGGCACAGATGGTTCGTGCACGTCGATCTTCTGGAACCGGCGGGACAACGCACGGTCCTTCTCGAAATGCTGCTTATACTCTTTAAAGGTCGTCGAACCCATGCATTTAAGCGTGCCCTGCTGCAGCGCTGGCTTGAGCAGGTTCGAGGCATCCATCGCGCCGCCGGACGTTGCGCCCGCGCCGATGATGGTATGGATCTCATCGATGAAGAGGATCGCGTGGAGGTGGCTCTCGCACTCTTTGATCACCGCCTTGAGGCGCTCTTCAAAGTCGCCGCGGTACCGGGTGCCCGCGAGGAGCGCGCCCATGTCGAGGGAGAAGATCGTCGCCTCGGCCAGAACCTCCGGCACCTCTTCGTCCACGATCTGACGGGCGAGGCCTTCAGCGATGGCGGTCTTACCGACGCCTGGGTCACCGACGAAAAGCGGGTTGTTTTTCCGCCGTCTGCAGAGGATCTGGATCGCGCGCTCGACCTCTTTTAAGCGGCCAATGAGCGGGTCGACATTCCCTTTGCGGGCCTTGTCATTGAGGTTGACGCAATAGGCCTCAAGCGCCTCGGGCCCCTGTTTGGTCTGGGTGTCGTCCTCTTCCTCCGCACCGCGAGGGGTTTTCGGCTGGCTCTGGCCGTTTTTGGCGAGGCCGTGGGAAATGTAGTTGACCGCGTCGTAGCGGGTCATGCCCTGGCTTTGTAGGAAGTACGCGGCGTGGCTTTCGCGCTCCGCAAAGATCGCGACGATGATGTTGGCGCCGGTGACCTCTGCACGACCGGAGGTCTCCACATGGATAAGGGCGCGCTGCACAACGCGGTGGAAGCTCGTCGTAGGCTTGGCCTCATCGATGTCCTCAACCACGAGATTCGCGAGATCGTCCTCAATATACTCGGTGAGGGCCTCACGCAGATCTCCGAGGTCGACAGCGCAGGCAGCGAGAAGCGCCTTGGCATCGAC
>CAWUIJ010000294.1:0-2158 GCA_963922235.1 uncultured Parvularcula sp.
GCCAACATGAAGTGGAGCATAACCTGGGTGAAAACGAGCTCAGGCGGCAGAACGCGGGCGACCGCCCCAAGATGCCGAACTGTCACGGTACAACCCAACATGGGATCGTCTCCATCACAGCGCAGCACGCGGCGGGCTCCGTCTAGGGTCGCGGAAAGCTGCTCACGGCCCTGATCAACGGCCGCGTCAAAACCACCATCGAGAAGAGCTTGTTCGTAGGCTGCAAAGTCTTCGTCTGTACCAGTCTCAAGTGGGCTGGTGACGCCATAATCTGCTGGGTTCGGGATTAGGGTCACCCAGGTCGGCTCAATATAACTCACATTTTGCTGCGCCGCTGTTTCCATCTGCCAAGCAAAACTGCGGTCGGGATAAACGCGCCAGACAGCGATGAAGCGCTCAAATGTCGAGAAGAAGTGGTCAGCGCCAGAGCGCGGGTTGCCTGGCGAGCTTGTCGACACATTCCGCATGGAGAAGGCATCGATCAGCCGGTTCCGAAGAGGCTCATCGGTCAGGACGACCGATGTATGAACCACCTCCACACCGTCGTCTTGCGGATCATTGCACATGACGAGCTTTGTTTGATCAGGGATCAAACAAATGCCGCTATCTTCCTCAGAAGCCCAGGCAAGCATGCTTTCCGCATAAACCGCGCCCGGAGGATGGGTGTGCAGGTCGCCGCCCTTGGGCATAGCCTTCAAAAACTGCCTCAAGGCGGCATAGTCATCGAGCGCCTGGTCAAAGGCGCGCGCTGCGGCAGCTTCGTTTGATGTTCCGCCGAGACGCGGAAGTTCAATGGTGCTGCAGCCTGCAAGGGCTACAGCAGTGAAACACAAAACGATGAGCCGAAGCAGTGACATCGCCCCACCTTACTCCGCCGACGGAACCTCGTCAGCGTAGACGTCCCAATTGGCGACGATCTCATCCACCACCGTGGTGCCAGCAAGGTAGAGCGCTTCAAGAGCCGCTTCCATGCCTGAATAGACCTCGTTCTCACGCAGCAGGTACTCCGCTGCCGTGAAGCCCGGAGGCGGCATGGTGAAATTGCTTCCCGAACGGAGGACCATCACGCGATCGACATCCACCCGGCCAATATTGTCGAGATAGGTGAGCGATTGCAGCGTGCCGGTGTCTTCCATCGCAGACGTGACGAACGTGCCATCGCCTTCTGTCCAGAACTCGACCCAGTCATTGGCCCATTCGTTCATCATCTCGCCATGCCAGAAGGTCATGGCAGCAACGTGGTCACCCTTCATGATGATCGGCGACGTCCGCGCCATCTCATGCTCCGTGAACTGTTCACGCTCAGCAATCAGGCCCTCGGATTCTGGGATCTCGATGTCTTTGGTCAGCTCATAGGCCCAGTCACGGAGGCCTTCGTTGAGAACAAAGAGCTCGCCGGTTGGCTCAGGCGGGGTTTCAGCATTTGGACCGTCTGTACCCCGAGCAAAATAGCCGTAATCCCAGTCCTGTGGGATCTCGCGTGGGTCAATCTCGTGGCTGAGATCGCCATCGACCAAATAATGCGCCCAAGCGGCAGATCCGATCGTGGCATCTTCAGGATCGATGCCGGCAATGCCAGCCACCAACCAATAGGCTTTGGTCAGATCAAAGCGGTGATCGAGGCCAAGCGCCATGATCGACGAGGTCGACTTCATGGTCCCGATTCCGGTGACCATCACGAGAACACCTGTTTCCTCTTCATAGAAAAGGTCATGGTGCGAATGAGGGAACGGAATCTGGACGTTCAGGTTCCGGCGCTCTTTCCAGAGCTGGAACTCCCCCGCGAGATCGCCTTCGTCCTCTCCAATCTCGAACATCGTCACGACGACGGCTTTCACCGGCAGAGGCGATGAACACGCATAGCCTGGCTGACAATCGTTAGGATCAACGACGGGCGCGGCGACTGCCGGCTCAGCCGTGGCTGTTGGCGCTTCGCTACAGGCAGCAAGGCCCAAAGCGCTCAACGCACCAAGAGCGATGGCGCGGAAGGACATGGGGGCGACTCGGTCGGGGGCGTAGGTCATTCTCTCTCCCTTTGAACGTCGAAGGCCGCCCACTCGCTTTCGCAAGCAGACGGCCTCCCAAGCTTAGCGGAACGTGCTTAGAACTTGTAAGACACCGTGGCTTGAACATGCCGCGGCAGTTCAGGCAGCGCAAT
>CAWUIJ010000295.1:0-2149 GCA_963922235.1 uncultured Parvularcula sp.
AAGGGCAAAAACCTGCCCGACCGCTTCGGCTTTGACCGCTCCTATGTCATGGATTCCACCGGCGGTAGCAACTACGACCATTCCCACTATCTGCCGGGCTACCCGGATGTGTCGTGGTACGAGGATGGCGAACCTATCCGCTTGCCAGAGGATTTCTATTCGTCTCGCAACCTTGTCGATCAGATGATCCGCTACATCGACGAAGGGGACGCCGATCAGCCGTTTTTCGGCTTTCTTTCGCTTCAGGCGGTGCATATTCCAGTTCAGGCCCCGGCCGAGTTCATCGACCGATATGATAGCGTATTTGACGCAGGTTGGGATGTTATGCGCACAGAGCGCACAGCGCGTGCAATCGAACTGGGCCTTGTGCCTGAGACGACCACGTTGGCCCCGGTGCACGAAGATCACCGCGCCTGGGACGACCTGTCAGAGCCAGAGAAGGCAGAGGCCGTGCGTGCCATGCAAGTGAACGCGGGTATGAAAGAGGCCGCCGATTTCCATATTGGTCGTCTTCTGGATTATCTGGAGACCACCGGACAGCTTGAGAATACGATTGTCGTCGTCACCTCTGACAACGGTCCCGAGTCCGGTGTCACGACGCTCGATAACCCGATCTTCAACACGCTCTTGGGTGGCATCCATTTGCTGGAAGGCATCGACAATTCCCCGGAAAACATGGGGCTGCCGGGCAGTCTGACGGCCATCGGATCCGAATGGGCCTCGGTCGAGGCAGCACCTTTCAACCTCTACAAATTCTATTCAAGCGAAGGCGGACTCCGGGTGCCTCTGGTTGTTGCGGGCCCAGGTGTCGAGGCCAGAGGGATCCAGGACGCCCCGGTGCACGTTTCCGACCTGATGCCGACCCTTCTGGACGCGGCCGGCGTGGCCTATGATGCGGGTGCGTTCTATGGGCGAAGCATCCTGCCAGTGCTTGCTGGAGAGACGACTGAGACCCGCGGTGCTAATGAGAGCTTTGGCGGCGAGGTGAGCGGCAATGCGTCGCTCTATCGTGGAAATTGGAAGCTTGTGCGCACCGCGCTGCCGCGCGGCGATTTCACTTGGCGGCTCTACGATCTGTCGGTCGATCCGGGCGAGACCACTGATCTGTCAGGCGACAACCCGAACCTCCTCGCAGAGATGCGGGCTGAATATGAGGCCTATGCCACACAGACGGGCGTTTTTGAGTTGGGGCGCGAAGACTATGCAGAAGCGCAGTTGTTCTCCAACCTGCTAGATCGGACGATCAGCAAATACTGGCCCTATCTGGCTGGCCTCATACTGATGATGTTTCTTGGCCTCTATGCTCTCTTCCGCCTGGTGCGGATGGCAGTACGTCGTCCGGCCCACTAAACCTGAAACCAATCCGCTCCGGTCCCGGGGCGCCTTCCTCAACACCTAACTTCGGAGACTTGTTATGAACTGGATTGTTATCACGCTTATCGTTCTGGCCGCACTGGCCATCCTTACGTATCTTTACCTTCCCGCGTTTCTGCGCCTGCTGGGCATTCACCGTCATTACACCATCCCTGACTTCGACATGAAAGGTCGGCGGGCGCTGGTGATCTGTACCAACCACAATCGTCTCGATCCCTTGAAGCGCGACACAGGCGCGTTCGGTTCGGAATTCACGGTGCCTTACTATGCGTTTGTCAATGCCGGGATGGAGGTCGATATGGCCTCACCCAAGGGCGGCGTGATCCCGATCCAGCCTGGGTCCTGGTCATGGCCGCTGGCCTGCGATGACGACAAGCGTTTCATGGCCGACAAGAAGGCGATGCATGATCTCAAAAACTCCAAGGCCATCGCTGACCTCGACCCCAACGACTACGACGTGATCTTTATGGCCGGCGGCTGGGGCGCTGCCTATGACATGATGCAGAGCGCGGAATTGGCGGATTTCGTCACCCGCGCGAACGCAGCCGGCAAGATCCTCGGCTCGGTTTGCCATGGTGCCTTGGGCCTGTGCAGCGCCAAGGGGCTCGACGGTGAGCCGCTGGTCAAAGGCCGCCGCGTCACAGGGGTGACGAACGGCCAGATCAACACGTTCGGCATCGCCGTCACCCCAAAGCACCCCGAGGAAGAGCTACGCAAACTTGGCGCGATCTACGAATGCCAGCATGCTTTCCGTGATCCGTTTGCCACGCATACC
>CAWUIJ010000296.1:0-2148 GCA_963922235.1 uncultured Parvularcula sp.
GGCGCGCCAGCGGCTTCGAGGGCTGCGAGCGCTGCGGCCTTGGCTGCGAACACACCGGGCTCCTCGCTTGAGCCTTGCCAATCGCGCGGCCCGTGTCCCCAGAGAATGCCTGCGGCTACCGTGCGTTGGCCTTGCGGTGTGTCATCCGTATACGCCCCGCCAACTTCAAAGAGACGCACACCCTCTGCGCCGCGTGCAGCATTGCGTGAGGTGGCGAGAAGCAGTCCAGGGAGAGGACCAGGACGCATCACCGCGAGATCCGACGAGATCGGATTGAGAAGTTTTAGCTCCGGCGCTTGGTCAGCGAACAAAGCGGCCGCAGTTTCGTCCGTGAACGCCCAGGTCACGGCTTCGAAGAAACCAGATGAGGCCAACACATCTTTCACCGCTTCAACGCGGGTCTCGCTCAGCGACGGACTGCGCCGCGGCGCTTCCTTAAGGCCAGGAAGCGTCAGCGTCGGCAGGTTATCAAGGCCGTGGATCCGGGCGACTTCTTCAGCGATATCCGCTTTGCCTTCGATATCAGGGCGGAAAGTCGGTGCCGTGACGGTCCAGGTGCCGCCGCGATGCACATCGAAGCCCAGCGCGGTCAGGATTTGCTCCTGCTGACCTTCTGGGACATCCATGCCGGTGAGGCGGAGCGTTTCGGTGGGTTTGTAGTCCACCTTATGCTCACGGATCGGCGCTTCGCCAGCGATGCTGATGGCACTCGCTTCGCCGCCGCAAGCCTTAAGGATCAGTGCGGCTGCGCGCTCGAGGCTTTCCTCGATGCTCGCAGGATCGATACCGCGCTCAAAGCGATAGCGCGCATCGGAGGTGAGGCTGAGCTTGCGGCCCGTCTTGGCGATCGTCAGCGGATCGAAATAGGCGCTCTCGATCAAGACATCCGTGGTCGTCTCATCACAGCCAGAGCTCACGCCGCCCATGATACCGCCAAGGCCCAGAACGCCGCTTTCATCGGCGATCACGCACATGGTCTCATCGACCGTATACTCTTTGTCGTTGAGCGCGAGGAAGCTCTCGCCCGCTTGGCCCATCCGAGCGCGGATGGGGCCTTTAAGCTTAGCAATGTCATAGACGTGCAGTGGGCGTGCGACGTCATAAGACAGGAAGTTCGTCACATCGACGAGCATGTTGATGGGACGCAGACCGATGGCGGTCAGGCGATCCTGAAGCCATTGAGGCGAGGGTCCATTCTTCACGCCGCGAATGACCCGGGCACCGAAGGCGGGGCAGGCTTCGGGCGTGTCTGTGGTGACTGTGACGGGCTGCTCGAAGGTGCCCTCAATCGCAGGAACGTCCAGAGGTTTGAGCTTGCCCAGGCCAGCGGCCGCGAGGTCGCGGGCGATGGCGCGGACACCGTTCGTGTCAGGACGGTTGGGGGTGACCTCGAAATCGATGACCGGATCGAGTGGCCCCACAACCTCAACAAGCGGCGTGCCGACGGCGGCATCAGCGTCGAGCTCCATAATGCCGTCATGGTCGTCGCCGAGTTCGAGCTCGCGGCTCGAGCACATCATGCCCAAGCTTTCGACGCCACGGATCTTCGCTTTGGAAAGCGTGACATCGATACCGGCGATGTAAGCGCCGACGGGGGCATAGGCGACTTTGATGCCTTCTCGCGCATTAGGGGCACCACAGACGATCTGCATCTCGCCATCTTTGGTGTCGACCTTGCACACGCGCAGGCGATCCGCATCAGGGTGCGGTTCGGCATGTTTCACATAGCCCACGGTGATGGCTTCGATAGCATCGGCGGGATTGATGACCTCTTCGACCTCGAGGCCAACCTTCACCATCGTCTCGAGGATCTCATCGAGCGACGCGTCGGTTTCCAGGTGGTCTTTCAGCCAGCTGACGGTGAACTTCATTGGGGAGTCTCCGCAGGGAGGGGTGTCGGGCGCCCGTCATCATCGAGGGCGACAAAGGTGAAATCGGCTTCGGTCACTTTTTCCATGTTGAACGTGCCGCGGCGCTCCACCCATGCCTCAACTTTGATGGTCACAGAGGTGCGCCCCTCACGGACGATATGGCAATAGCAGTTGAAGATATCGCCGACCTGAACAGGCCGGACGAAATGCATGGAGTCGACAGCCACGGTCGCCACCCGTCCACAAGCCCGGCGCACAGCCAGGACCGAGGAACCGA
>CAWUIJ010000297.1:0-2116 GCA_963922235.1 uncultured Parvularcula sp.
TACGCTGATGCCCAGGGCGGAACGTCCAGTGGTGCTTTGCGCGGTGTGCGTGACTTGTCCGTCTCATCCAGTTCAAATGCGGCCGCAGCGCTGACGGAAATTGATGCCCTGATCGACGCTGCAACGGATGCGGCGTCTCGCCTTGGTTCATCCGAGGGGCGCTTTGACACCCAAGAGAGCTTCCTCAACAATTTGATCTTCAGTGCAGAGAACAGCATTTCTCGGATTGGGGATATTGATGTGGCGGAAGAGTCGGTTCGCTTGACCAATCTTCAGTCTCAATACGATCTTGCGATTTCCGCGCTGGCGGTCAGCAATGAAACCCAGGACTCGCTCTTGCGCCTTTTCTTCTAAGTCCTGCTTATGCCTATCGCGAAGGTCTCTGGGGGTGCCTCTCCCCAGGGGCCTTACGCGGTGCTGCATGAGCGAGCGCAGCAAACGCGTCCAATCGTTCATAAAGTTGCGGGCGGAATTCGCCTTTCCGGCTTCTCAGAAGTGGCTTACGCCAACGAGAGGGAGAGCAGCCGATGACCGTTTTATCTGCAATCAAGAGTGTTCCTTACTACCGCTACGCGTCCGTGCTCGGTCTTGCGATGGCCCTGGGTGCTTGCGCTTCGGATCCTGAACCGCAGCGCCCGGGCGCCCAGGCCGCAAAGCCGCGGGTCGTGGTTGACCCTCTCGCGCTCTTCTATGTCGGGATGGATATGGACGATGACCTCGTCATCTCTCGTGAAGAGCTCGACGTGCGTGCGCCGATCCAGTTCGTGCGCGCCGATACCGATGGCGACAACCACCTGCGCCCGCTCGAGCTTTCAGCTTGGGTCGAGCAAGCGATCGGCACGCGGGACGCGCCTTATGGAATGGGCAGCTTTGACAGGGTCGGTGATGGGCTCGTGACTGAGGCCGAATTTGTTGGCTTTCTCACCCTTCGGTTCAACGCGCTCGATAAGAACGACAATGGCCAACTCGAGCGGAGCGAGATCTCGCGGGTTGTCGATCCAGCAAGCTTGAGCCGCCAAGCGGGCCCCGGCGGTTCCGCTCCTGGCACAATCCAGCGGCGGCGCCGCTAAGATCTGGTCTTTTCATCAGGGGTTTCACTCCCTAGGTGCCCCGGATGGATTTGACCCTCAAAGACTATGCTGCATCGCTTGACCTCGGTGTGCCGAAAGGCGCCCGGGTGGTGGTGGCTATGTCAGGGGGTGTGGACAGCTCGGTCGCTGCGGCCTTGGTGAAAGCGGCGGGCTACGATGCGGTTGGCATCACACTGCAGCTCTATGACCACGGCGTCGCAATCCAAAAAAAGGGGGCTTGCTGCGCTGGCCAAGACATCCATGACGCGCGCCAGGTCGCCGATGCGATTGGTATCCCTCACTACGTGCTCGATTACGAGGATCGGTTCTCCGAAAGTGTGATGGAGGATTTCGCGGACACCTATCTTGCGGGTGCGACGCCGATCCCTTGCGTCCGCTGCAATCAAACAGTGAAATTCAAAGATCTTTTGACCACGGCCCGAGACCTCGGTGCCGAAGCGATGGTCACCGGCCATTACATCCGCCGGGAAGATGGACCGAACGGCGCAGAGCTTCATCGCGCAGAAGATCCGGGGAAGGATCAAAGCTACTTCCTCTTTGCAACGACTCGCGAGCAGCTAGACTTCCTGCGTTTCCCGCTCGGTACGCTGCCCAAGTCGACCACCCGCGCCTTTGCGGCGGAGATGGGCCTTGAGGTTGCAGATAAGCCGGACAGCCAAGACATTTGCTTCGTGCCCGAAGGAAAATACACCTCTGTTGTCGAACGCCTGCGCCCCGGCGCGGCTGAACCCGGCGAGATTGTCGATGAGGAGGGCCAGGTCCTCGGCCGCCATGCTGGCGTGATTCACTACACCGTGGGACAGCGCCGTGGACTGGGTGTCGGCGGGCTGGAAGAGCCGCTCTACGTTGTTCGTCTTGATGCGGAGAACCGCCGCGTGATTGTTGGGCGGCAGGAATCGCTTTTGACCCTTCGTGTACGGCTTAAAGAGCTCAACTGGATCGGTGATGGCGCTGACCTGCCATCGGGCGAGGCGGTGCGCGTGAAGCTCCGCTCCACCCGTCCGCCAGCTCCCGCCACCACGGGT
>CAWUIJ010000298.1:0-2110 GCA_963922235.1 uncultured Parvularcula sp.
GCGATAGCATCGTCTCGGCGGGTGTCATGGAACTGGTGGGCTGGGATGGTTGGTCACTCATAACCGCCACTTAGCGCCGTCCGCGGCACTGGCGATAGAGCCCGTTCAAAGCAAGGTGAACGCTCGGGAGCGTGAATGGTTGCAGGTGGCCCGTCCTGATATCATATCGATCGGGGACAACGCTGGGGTTATTGATCCAATGAAATGGGCCTGTGTCGCTGTCTTCGGGCTGCTCGCTGGATGCTCGAGCCTGCCGTGGAGTGCTGAAGAGCCCGATTTCGTCTCCACACTCGACACCATCATGCCGCGACTGATCGACGAGAACAGCGTTGCGGGCGTGGGCATTGCCGTGATCGAAGACGGTGACGTGATTTGGGAGGGCTATTACGGCGAACAAGGCCCGGGCATCCCCGTGACGAGGGACACGGCCTTCAACACAGGATCTGTCGCCAAAACAGTTGCGGCGGAAACGATGCTGTCCCTCGCTGCACGCAACCTGATCGATCTCGACGAGCCAATCGCGCCTTATGTGCAGCACCCCAGTCTTTCTACTGATGAACGCTACGCGCTCCTCACGCCGCGCCTGCTGCTCTCGCATCGGGGTGGCCTGCTGAATTGGGCCTATCTTTATGAGGATGGTGTTCTCGCCTTTGACCACGATCCTGGTACCCGCACGAGCTATTCCGGTGCCGGCATCGAACTTGTTGTTCAGTATGCCGTGGCCAAGACAGGCCGTTCGTATAGCGAGCTTGCGAAAGAGGCCGTCTTTGACCCCTTGGGCATCGAGAGAATCGCTATGGGCGTCACCCCTCCTTGGACGGAGGGCCATATGTCTATGCCCATGGATAACGAGGGCAACTATCGTGAGATCACTGACATCAATCCAGGTATCGGGACATGGGCAGCCGAGTCTGGCGCTGATGATCTGATTGTCACTGTCCCCGCCTATGCCAAGATCATTCAAAGCCTTACGGGCGGATCAAAGACATTGGATGGAGATCCAAAAGAGCGAGAAACGCTGATTGCGACGCTCGAGAATGATGGCATCTACGCCTGCGAACCCTCAGACTGGCTGACATGCCCTGACAGCTATGGCCACGCGGTCGGTTGGCATGTTTTTCAGTGGGGTGATCATAAGCTGGTGAAGCATACAGGCAGCGACGGCGGCGAAGTGGCCTTCGTTTATGCCTCACCCGATCAAAACCATGGTGCCGTGATTTTCGTCAACGGCGCGAATGGTTGGCCTGTCATGATGAGGGTCATCGAAGCGATCGGCCAAGAACCTCTTATCGCTGATTATTATCGAGGCCTTTTCCAAAAAATCGGCACGGACCTAGCGCCGCTCGACGAGTGGATGGCGGAAGACTAGAGTCTTTCCGTTGTTGCCCACTATCTTCTGACAAGACGACACCGCCGGAGGACGTCACTTCGGCGGTTTTTATTGATGACTAAAAGCGTTCTTTTTCTCTTGTGACCCGAATGCGCGTGGTTTCATTCACGTCGCCGTTAGGATCAATCAAGAAGCCTCCCGGAAAACGAACGCTCAAAGGGACACCCTCTTCGGCTAAACAGAGCTCGTGGTTGTTGTCCTGATCATTGAGATCGCCGACGGCAAATGGCGTCACGAACACAATACGGCGTTCTTCCGTTCGCAGAGCAACACGGTAACGACTCCATTCGTTCTCTGTCACCTCGTTGCCATCAACAGCAACGATACCCCCGCCCCAACCGACACGTAATACCTGCACGGTGCCCTCTGATGGACACCCTGTACCACCGCCCCATGGAATCTGCGTTCCTGGATTATCGAGATCCCACTCTTCTTCCGGAACGACTTCAGCTAGAATTAACGCAGGCGCAGCATCCAGCGGAATAATGTCCGCATAAGCCCCTTGATAAGATACGCTGTAATCAGCCGACCACAACTCACCCACCACCTCGACGGAGACAGGTTGGTCATTTTCGTCGCCGAATTCTCCAATGAGAAGAATGGAACGCCGGTCGCCAGGGTCATCAGATGGCTGAAGTGTTACGCAGAGAACAGGACGTGCAACACCATCTTCCCCGCGCACAATGAAATCGTTTTCAGTAAATGTGTCAGCCACTTCTG
>CAWUIJ010000299.1:0-2082 GCA_963922235.1 uncultured Parvularcula sp.
TGCTCAAGCTTGACGTCATAGCCCCAGAGATATTTGAGGTGCGTGAGGACCTGTTCCTTGGTCTTGGTCTCAAGAACACGGTCCTTGTACACCGTATGGCGGATCTTGAGGGTCCGATCGCCTTCGAGATCAGCGCCGGTCACCTGCAGGTTCGGCTCATGCGTGCCGAGGTCATACATTGCAGCGAGGGAGTCCCGTACGCCCCGATAGCCCATCTCATCATGGATCGCTTCGACACGGTAATAGGGCTTCCGTCCGTCATCACCCAAAGAAAAGAGGCCAAAGTCGCGAATGACCTTGGGTGAGAGATATTGCTGGATGAAGCTCTCATCCCGGAAATTGGCCCAGGCGTCTTTGAGCTCGCTGCGCCAGTCGCCGTGGCCGGCCATGGCCGGGAACCACTCGCGGTCTTCGTCGGTCGGATCCGTCACGATCCGGACGATATCCTCCATCATCGCAAACCCAAGCGCGTAAGGGTTGATCCCCGAATAGCGGCGGTCATCGAACTCAGGTTGAAACACGACCGAGGAGTGCGAGTGCAGGAATTCTAAGATCGCGCCGTCCGTGATCTGACCGCGGGCATGGAGTTCATTCATGATGTAATGGTGGACAAAGGTCGCGCAGCCTTCGTTCATCACCTTGGTCTGCTTTTGCGGATAGAAGTACTGGCTCACATTCCGCACGATACGGATGAGTTCGCGCTGCCACGGCTTGAGGCTCGGTGAGGCCTTCTCCACGAAATAGAGGATGTTCTCCTCTGGCAGTTTGATGTTCCGCACCTCGCCGAGGCGCGCTTCTTGTGTTTCTTCGTCTTCTTCTCTTTGGGGAAGCGTGCGCCAAAGGTCGTTGAAAGTCTCGCGCTCATGCTCGAGGCGCTTCATCACCTTCTCTCGGCGTTCGCTGTCCGAGAGTTTAGGCGGCCGGTTGTAGCGGAAGACACCGTGGTCTTGCAGCGAGTGGGCTGCGTCCAGGGTCATCTCGACCTCTTCCCAACCATACTCGTCCTCACACCGATTGATATATTTCTTGGCGAAGTCGAGATAGGTGAGGATTGATCCGGCATCCGTCCACTGACGGAAGAGGTAGTTGTTCTTGAAGAAGTGGTTGTGACCAAAACAAGCATGCGCCATCACGAGCGCCTGCATGGTCATGGAGTTCTCCTCCATGAGATAGGCGATGCACGGATCAGAGTTGATCACGATCTCATAGGCGAGGCCGGCATAGCCCTTTTGATAGTTCATCTGGTCCCGGGCGAAGGCCTTCCCGAATGACCAGTGGCGGTACATTAAAGGCATGCCGTGGGAGGAGTAAGCGTCGAGCATTTGCTCGGACGTGATGATCTCGATCTGGTTCGGATAGACGTCGAGGCCTAGATCATTGAGGCCGATATCCTCGATCGCATCGAACGTGCGCTGAAGATCCTCAAAGGTCCATGCACCGTCTTTATACAGTTGATCGGCTTTGGGTGTGGCGCTCATGGACCTGCCTCCTCTTGCACGATGCGGAACCCGGCGTCCTGCCAGGCGTTGAGACCGCCATCGAGATGGTAGATTGTTTCGATACCAGCCGCCTGCAGGTTACGGACAGCGCGGCTGGATCTGTTGCCGCTTCGGCAGTGCACGAGATAAGGGACATCCAGGGGCAGCTCAGCGAGCCGTCCTTGGAAGTTCCGATCAAAATAATTGATCTGTATAGCCCCTTCGATATGCCCAGCTTGGAACTCAGAATAGGTTCTGACGTCGAGAATCTGCAGGTCGGGTTCGCTCTCGATGAGCTCGAACGCTTCCGTTGCATTCAGATAAATCACGCCGTCCCGCTCGATACCGATCTGAGCAAAGGACGAGAGCAGCAATAAGGACAGCGCGATCACATTCATGGACGGTTTCTTCCTAACTCATCGTGGGACTTGACCCAATCGCCATGGACCACAGCGGAAGCCAGACTGATTTCTCCCGCCAGCACTGTGGCTGCACAGATTTCGATGAACTTTTCGACTTGGCCCTTGCCGTAACAGCCAAGCATCTCGAGGCATTCGCGCTGGGTCGGCAGGCCGGTGCCGCCGCCATAGGTCGCCACGATCAA
>CAWUIJ010000300.1:0-2078 GCA_963922235.1 uncultured Parvularcula sp.
CTGGATCTGATTGGACTTCAACTCGACCTGGCCGCAGGTCACTCCTTAAGTGATCTGGGCTTGGCCGAAGGGGTCACCCAAAGTCGCAGCGGTTATGCGATCCAGTTCCGGATCAATGCGGAAACGGTCAGCAATGAGGGCGTCTTCACTCCAGCAAGTGGCCAGGTGGACACCTATGTGCCTGCGTCTGGGCCCGGGGTGCGGGTCGATAGTTATCTGTATACCGGCTATTCCACCAACCCGTCCTTCGACGGCCTTCTCGCGAAACTGATCATTCATGCACCGGGCTCTGATTTTGCATCTGTTTTAGCGAAAGCAGGGCGGGCACTGAGCGAATTCACGGTCGAAGGTCTTCCCACCAATCTCAACCTCTTGCGCGCGTTCACGCGCGATGAGGCATTGGCCCAGTGGGATGGCAATGTCGCCGCGTACGAAACGAACTTGGTGAAAGCCGCCAGCGCACCCGGTGTCGGGACTCTCCGGCAACCGCCAGTCTCAGGTGCGGACGGCGATACGCCTTCCTTTTCGAAGAGCACCATCGCGATACCCACGGATTGCGAAGGCATTCAGAGCCCTATGCAGGCTGTCGTTCATTCTGTACTCGTCAAAAACGGCCAACGCTTTCAACCGGGCGAAGAGCTTGTTCTCTTAGAAGCGATGAAGATGCAGCACGCCATCAAGGCCGAGACGGCTGGTGTGGTGCGATCCGTTCCCGTCGCGATTGGTGAAACAGTGAGTGCGGAGCAAGTCCTGCTGATTGTGGAGCCAGACGACACCGCGGCTGGGGACCAAGGCGTTGAGGAAGCAATCGATCTTGATCACATCCGGGATGATTTGAGGGCACTGCAAGAGCGCGTAGGCTTCACACTCGATGCCAATCGACCGGATGCCGTGGCGCGTCGGCATGGCCGCGGCCAGCGAACGGCGCGGGAAAACATCGGCGATATCATCGATCCGGAGAGTTTGGTCGAATACGGACAGCTCACCTACGCGGCCCAACGAACGAAACATGCGCGTGAAGACCTCATGCGCAAATCACCGGGTGACGGCGTCGTTGCGGGCATCGCGTCCATGCGCGTTGAGCAAGGCAGCGGCAAGGGACAGGACGTGGCCATCCTCGCCTATGATGGGTCCGTCTTTGCGGGGACCCAAGGCGCTTTTGGTCATCAAAAGACGGATCGCTTGTTTGATGTGGCGGCAGAACTTGATGTCCCTCTGATCTTCCTCGCTGAGGGCGGTGGTGGTCGGCCCAATGATGTCGATTTCCAGGAGATCATTCGGGCAGGCCTCGGCGTCACGACCTTCCATCACTTTGCCCGCCATAAAAGCTGGGCACCGAACATCACCATGGTCAGCGGCTTTTGCTTTGCGGGCAATGCAGCTGTTTTCGGCGCAGGCGATGTGAAGATCGCAACGCGGAACGCTTGGATTGGTTTGGGTGGTCCGGCGATGATTGAGGGCGGTGGCCTTGGCGTTGTTGCGCCCACCGATATCGGACCAGCCGACATGCAGGCCGCCTCTGGTCTCGTCGATATCCTGGTGGAGGACGACGCAGAGGCCTGCGAGAAGGTCCGTGAGGTGATGAGCTATTTTGGCGGTCCGCGGGACAACTGGGAAGCGGGGGATAAGCGCGCTTTGCGCCACGCTGTTCCAGAGGACCGGAAGCGCGTTTACGACATGCGTGCTCTGATCGTAGATCTTGCCGATACGGATGGTTTCTTTGAGCTGAGGCCACATTTCGGGCTGGGTATGATCACCGGCCTTATCAGGATTGAAGGCCATTCCATGGGCCTAATCGCCAACAACCCGGCGCATTTGGGCGGCGCTGTAGATGCGGCGGCGTCGAAAAAGGCGGCAGAGTTTTTGACGTTCTGCGAGCGCTTCCAGCTGCCCGTGCTCTCGCTTTGCGACACACCAGGCTTCATGGTGGGCCCAGCCAGCGAAGAAGAGGGCGGGGTGAAAGAGGCCTGCGGGTTTATTAGGGCGGGGGCGGAGCTTTCCACGCCGCTCATCTTCATATGCACACGGAAGGGCTACGGCATCGGTGCGCAGGCGATGGCGGGAGGCACCTTCGTCAA
>CAWUIJ010000301.1:0-2064 GCA_963922235.1 uncultured Parvularcula sp.
GGCGGCGTCTCAGCGCGCATCACGGCGAGCTTCCGGCCCGGCACAGCGACCGGCATCTGCACCCGGGGTTCTGTTTGCTCGAGATATTGGATGGTCACCTCATGCTGCTCGAGGGGCTGAGGGGCTTTCACCGTGGCGCTCATGACATCCGCATTCCATTCGGCACCGGCTTCTCCGGCCCAGCGAGCACAATAGCACCATCTGCGTCTGCAAAGCCAAGCACCAAGACCTCGGACATAAAGGGGCCGATCTGGCGCGGCGGGAAATTGACCACAGCCATCACCTGCCGGCCCGGCAGCGTCTCGGGCGAATAGTGGACCGTGATCTGCGCAGAAGACTTCTTAATGCCAACACCTTCGCCGAAATCGATTGTCATCTTGATCGCGGGCTTGCGCGCCTCGGGGAAGGGTACGGCCTCAATCACTGTTCCTACACGGATATCGACCTCCATGAAGGTGTCGAAGGTGGTCGGGGCAGTCTCCGGTGTTTGGGCATCGAACGTCTTGTGCACGGGTTAGACCAGCCACCCCGGTACCGGCAGATCCTTCGAGCGCAAGAATTCCGGATTGAAGAGCTTCGATTGATAGCGGTTGCCGTAGTCACACAGCACCGTGACGATCGTGTGCCCAGGGCCCATCTCTTTTGCGAGCTTGATCGCGCCCGCGACATTGATCCCAGCTGAGCCGCCAAGGCAAAGACCTTCTTCCGCTGTCAGAGCAAAGATGATCTCCAGTGCTTCGGCATCATCTATGCGGAAGGCTTGGTCAAACTCCGCGCCATCGATGTTCGCGGTGATCCGGCCTTGGCCGATCCCTTCCATCACAGAGGAGCCTTCCGTGGTCAGCTCGCCCTTGTGGAACCAATCAAAGATCTTGGCCCCATAGGGGTCAGAGATCGCGATCTTGATATCCTTGTTGCGTTCTTTGAGAGCCATAGAGACGCCGCTCAGCGTGCCGCCTGAGCCGATCGCACAAGTGAACGCGTCGATCTTGCCGTCCGTATCGCGCCAGATCTCAGGGCCCGTGGTCCGGATATGGGCCTCGCGGTTGGCTGTGTTGTCAAATTGGTTTGCCCACACCGCATTCTCGGTGGCCTCAGCCACACGCCGCGAATAGTGGATGTAATTGTTCTGATCGGCATAGGGGACAGCATCGACTTCGATCAGTTCACCGCCCAAAAGACGGACTGCGTCTTTCTTTTCCTGGCTCTGGGTCCGGGGCATCACGATTTTGACATTGTAGCCTTTGGCTTTGCCAACCATGCAAAGGCCGATCCCTGTGTTGCCAGCCGTGCCTTCGACGATGGTTCCGCCAGGTTGCAAGGTTCCGTCTCGCTCGGCCGCTTCGACGATACCGAGGGCGGCGCGGTCTTTCACCGATTGGCCAGGGTTCAAGAACTCCGCTTTGCCGAGGATCATGCACCCCGTTTCTTCGGAGGCGCGTTGGAGCTTGATGAGGGGCGTGTTCCCGATCGCGGCGAGAACAGAAGGGTAGACTGTCATAGCCCCAGCTTTAGTCGCCCTTTCGCCTATGATGAAGTGATCATGACCTGAAAGATGCAACGGGGCCGCGCAGCCCTCGGTTTGCTTAGGAGAAACTTTCTTTGAGCAACCCCTGCGAGCACATGTAATGTTATACACTCACAGGTAAGGATTTCTTGTTAGAGCTTTCCATGTGGTCAGCATCCACTGGGGGATTGCTGATCGGGTGCCAACTGGGAGGCAAGAATGGTAAATGTGTCGTTCAATCCATCATCGCGGACCGCGCTCGCTGAAGTTCAGCTGCTGAACCGGCAGATCTCGAAATCGTCTGCTGCGATTGCCACTGGTCGCCGGATCAACACGTCAGCTGATGATCCGCAAGGCTTTGCACAGATTCAGCGTCTCACGAGCTCTGTTCGGGGTTATGAAACCTCCCGTCTGAATGTCAGCGCTGGCCGGGAGACCGTCGGTGTGGCGCGTGAGGGTGCTGATCAAATCGTCAGTGTGCTCCAAGCCATGAAGACAACGATCACAGCCGCCAACAATGTGGGGGCGGACTATACCGCTCTGACGGCTGAGCTCGA
>CAWUIJ010000302.1:0-2058 GCA_963922235.1 uncultured Parvularcula sp.
TGGCTATGCTTTTTATCCGTATCCGTTGCGCCTGAAAGCGTAAAACGTGGATTGCCAGGTGCGTTCTGCTGGATCCATTCACATGCAGCGAGCGTGGCTTTCCCGCACATGTTCTGGCCCGCCGCGTCGCCCGTCGTGTAGTTGAAGCGCAGATAGCACATATTCGCGAGATTGAACTTCTGGATATGGCTCAGCTTACCCACTGTCGTGGTGGCCTCTGCTGTCTCACGCACGGCGTCTTCGACGCGGTCGAGCCAGCCTGCGAACTCGCGCGCTTCCCGTGCATCAGCAAAATGAAAGACTGGTGCGCGTTGCATGTAGCGCTCAACCACGGTGGTCTTCACACCTCCGACCTCTGACAAAAGGCGCATGCCGCGGGAATAGCTGGCAACCAGCGTGCCTTCTGTCGTCGCCATCGGGATATAGAATTGGCCCCGGGCGTGCTCACCATTGATGGTCAGGGGGCCAGCGAGGCCCATCGGTACCTGGGCCACACCGAAAAAGTTTTCGATGTTGCCTGGCAGGACAGACGGGTCGACCGAGCCCTGGCGAACGTGATGCAGATCTGCTCCCGTCTTTTCGGCAGCAAAGCGTGCGCGCTCTTCCATCATCTCTGGCGTGTAGTCATTCGCCTTATCGCGAGGAATCCGGCCGGGGCGGTTGGTGGTCATCTGGCGTCTCCGTAGGTTTGGCCGAGAGCCTCTGTCGGGCTCTCGTTCATCCCATCACTACAGAAACGAACGGTTTTGGCATAGGGACTGCCACATATGACCAAGGAAAAGTGAGTCACGCGGCCCTATTTTTCTTTTCTTTGCTGAAGAGCTCGCGGAACACTGGGAAGATATCCCGCGGATGGGCGATCCTTGTTTGTGCGAAGCGCTCGTCGGTGATCGACCGGTAGGCCCGCCAGAGCTCCGCACCTGCGTCAGGATCGGAGAACACATCCATCTCCCGCTCATCGAGGATCTCGATATAGGCGTAATACTGAAGGATTGGCAGGACCTCTTCGTTGAGAAGCTGGACGCAGCGCTGGGCATCGCCTGACTGGGTGTATCCGTCCGAGGCCTGGGCCACATAGATGTTCCAGTCGTCGGTGGGGAAGCGATCCCGCTGGATCTGCTGCATCACCTCAATCGCTGTGGAGACGATCGTCCCGCCCGACTGACGCGAATAGAAGAAGGTCTCTTCATCGACCTCTTCAGCATGGTGCGTGTGCCGAATAAAGACGACCTCGACCTTCTCATACCGCTTTTGCAGGAAGAGATAGAGGAGCATGTAGAACCGCTTGGCGAGATCCTTCTCGCGCTCACCCATCGAGCCAGAAACGTCCATCAGGCAGAACATCACTGCGGCCGTGGTCGGTACGGGCTGCGGCTGGAAGGCGTTGTATCGCACATCGAGTGGGTCGATGTAAGGTGCCCAGCGGCGGCGGGCCTCGAGCTCTTCGAGCCTTTTGATGATGTCTTTGATCTCGGTGCGTTGGTCTTCGGTCGGCGATGAGATCCGCTCGAGATTGAAGAGGCGCTCTTTCAGCTCGTTCACTTCCGCCGTCGACGGACGTTTGAGCGCAAGGCGGCGGCCATGGGCGTTCTTCATGGTCCGGATGAGATTGAGGTTCGTCGGCGCACCCGCCACCGTCACTCCAGCCCGGCGCCATTTCTGCGCCGTCATCTCTTTCAGCGACGTCTTCACCAGGTTCGGGAGCTCAAGATCTTCAAAGAAGATGTCGAGGAACTCTTCCTGGGTCAGGGTGAAGCTGAAGCTATCCTCGCCATCACCATCGTCCGACGCATCCTTGCCGCCGCGACCCCCGCCTTGAGGCGGTTTGCGGAGCCGGTCGCCGGTGGTGAATTCCTTGTTCCCAGGATGGACGTGCTGACGCTGACCAGAAGCGGGATCGAGGCGGAAGCGCGGCTCCTGGGTCGATTTCGACGGGATCGAAATCTTGCCGGATTGCTCGAGTTCCTTGACCGAACGATCGCGCAGGGACTTGGTCACCGCGTCTTTGATCTGGCTGCGGGCCCGCCGCAAAAAGCGCTGGCGGTTACCGAGCGACTT
>CAWUIJ010000303.1:0-2047 GCA_963922235.1 uncultured Parvularcula sp.
GATATGCTCGGTGCGGTCTCGACCCAATTGGGGACCAATGCTGTCCGCGCCACCGGCCTTTATGATGCCGCCGTGGACTCGCGAGTCAGCCTTGAAGAAGAGGTGATCCGTCAGACCGGTGTCGATACGGACCGTGAGCTTCAAGACCTTATCCTTGTCGAGCAAGCCTTTGCCGCAAACGCTCGAGTCATTTCAGCGGCGGACGAGATGCTCCGCCAACTTCTGGAGATCTAAGCCATGTTGCTCGCAGCGCCTGACGCCCTGACATCGGCGACACTCTTTCGTCTGACATCGGATCTTCGTTCGCAATTGGATGATGCCATCTCTGAGCTCGGCACGGGCTATGTTGGCAATGCCACAGAGGCGTTGCGCGGCAACAATGACGTGCTCCTGCGGGCGCAAGCCATCGTCGATGCATCGCAGCCGGAATTGACCAGGCTGACGATCCTTCAGGGCCGGTACCAAACAGCTGCCACATCGCTTCGATCGATCAACGAGATGTCGGGCGCGGTTGCTCTTTCAGCTCTATCTGCTGACTCAGCGACAGGCGAAACCGGGCCGAGCGTCGCCGCGACCGAAGCGGAAGCGATGACAGCCTCTATTCTCTCGACACTGAACACGCAGTTCGGTGGCCGGTCACTCTTTGCTGGCGATGACGGCGTCGGCGCAGCGGTCACCGATGCCGACACCTTCTTCACCTGGGTCGACGGCATCCTCGCTGGTGCCACCACGGCAGCGGATAAGCGTGCTGCTCTGGATACGGAGTTCGCACCGGGCGGCGGGTTTGATACAAACGTCTACACCGGAGGTGCCGCGCTCACGTCCCCGACTCTTCCAGGCGGGGAAGTCATCACCTCCCTTCCGACTGCTGATGATGCATCGATCCGAGAGATCCTCAAAGGCCTCGCGATGGTCGCGGTGAACGAAACTGTGGATCCCGCTGAACGCCAGCAGTGGCTGTCGGATGGCGGCGCGCTCATCCAAACCTCGCGTGAAGAACTGACCATGTTGGAAGCTCGGATCGGTCTTGCGGAAAATTCCATTCAACGTGACGTCGATCGTCAAGACCAAGTGGTCTTCGACGCGCAAACCACCATTGATAACCTCATCGGCGTCGATCCTTTCGAGTCGGTATCAGAGACCCAGTCGCTCGAGTCGCGGCTTCAGGCTCTTTATACCGTCACGGGACGGACGGCCTCTCTCAGATTGTCGAACTTCCTCTGATGCGATCATTCCTCCTCTGCCTCATCGCCTTTGTCTTTGGTCTTGCGCCTTCCCAGGCCCAGTCCGTGCGACTGAAAGATTTGGTCGATATTGAAGGGGTGAGGGGCAATGATCTTATCGGCTACGGCATTGTCGTCGGCCTCGGCGGGACGGGTGATACCTTGCGGAACTCACCCTATACGGAGGAAGCACTTTCAAGTCTTCTCGAGCGCCTTGGTGTGAACGTTCAGGATGAGCGCTTTCGACCGGATAACATCGCGGCGGTGATCGTGACCGCTACGCTGCCGCCTTTTGCGCGCCGCGGCAGCGCGATTGATGTGTCTGTCAGCTCCATTGGTGACGCGCGAAGTCTGCAAGGCGGGCTCCTCGTGATGACGCCGCTCTTAGGGGCCGACAGCGAGGTCTATGCCGTGGCGCAGGGACCGCTCGTGGTGGGCGGATTTGCGGCTGAAGGGCAGGCGGGTGCCGCCCAACAAGGAACACAGACGATCGGTACGATCGCAGGAGGTGCACGGATTGAGCGCGAGGTTCCGTTCACCTTTGGTGATTTGCAGGAAATCCGCCTCGCTTTGCGTGATCCTGATTTCACCACCGCCGGAAGGATTGAGGGCTTGCTCAATATCGCTTTTGCCGGCGCACCTGCTCATATGACGGATGCGGGCACGGTGGTGCTGGATGCGAGCCTCACCGGCTTAGAGCCCGCTCACCTCATCGCCAGTATTGAGGGGATGATGCTGGAGCCAGATCGCCGGGCGCGGGTGGTGATTGATCAGCGTTCAGGGACCATTGTTCTGGGGTCAGATGTTCGCATCGCTCCTGTGGC
>CAWUIJ010000304.1:0-2038 GCA_963922235.1 uncultured Parvularcula sp.
CCGACCATGATCGAGGTGGGCGTGGCCAGACCCATGGCGCAGGGACAGGCGATGATCAGCACCGCGACCGCGTTCACCAGTCCGAAGGTCAAGGCCGGCTCCGGTCCGAAGATCAACCAGATGCCGAAGGTCAGAACCGCAAGCACGATGACCGCGGGAACGAAAACCATCGTGACCTTGTCGACCATGGCCTGGATCGGGAGCTTGCCGCCCTGGGCATTTTCCACCATCCGGATGATCTGGGCGAGCATCGTGTCGCGGCCCACAGCGGTTGCGCGGAATGTGAAACTGCCGGTCTGGTTCACCGTGCTGCCCACGACTGGGGCGCCCGCCCCCTTGGCCACCGGAACCGGCTCGCCCGTGATCATGCTCTCGTCTACGTAGGTCGTGCCATCCAACACCTCACCATCCACGGGCAGGCGCTCGCCCGGCCGCACCTCGATGATATCGCCAAGGGCGACCTGTCCCACGTCAATCTCGATGAATGCATTCCCACGCCGGACCCGCGCCGTTCTGGGGGCGAGCTGCACCAGTCTCTGGATCGCCTCGGACGTGCGGCCCTTGGCCCGCGCCTCCATCCAGCGGCCCATGAGGATCAGCGTCACGATCACCGCTGCGGCCTCGTAATAGACGTTGACCGTGCCCTCAGGCAGCAAGCCAGGGCCGAAGGTGGCGACAACGGAGAACAGATATGCGGCCGTCGTGCCCACCGCGACGAGGCTGTTCATGTCCGGCGCGCCTTTGAAAAGCGCGGGCAGCCCTAGGCGATAAAAGGCCAGGCCGGGTCCGACGAGAACAGCCGTGGTCAGCGCGAACTGGATCAGCCAGCTGGCCTGCATCCCGATGGTGCTCATCACCAGATGGTGCATGCCTGGGATCAGATGGCTACCCATTTCCAGCACAAAGACGGGCAATGTGAGAACCCCTGCTAGGGCGCCGCGCCGCTTTAACAGGCGCGCTTCCTCATCCTTCTTGACCACCTGATCCGCCCGTCCTTCGTCCCCCGACAGCGCGCGTGCTGTTTTGCCCTTGGCGCCGACGGCGGCAATGAGATCGCGTATGGGGGCCGCGCCTGTGACCACGGCCTTCTCGGTCGCCAAATTGACATGGGCCGACATCACACCGGGCACGGCCAGAAGGGCGCGCTCAACACTGCGCACGCAACCGGCGCAGGTCATCCCCTCGACAGCCAGCGTCACGGAGCGCTGAGGCACCCGGTAACCAAGATCTTCGATCGTCTTCACAATCACGGTCGGGTCAGTGGCGGCATCAAACTGAACGTCCGCACGTTCTGCGGCGAGGTTCACACTGGCTTGCGCCACACCGGGCACGGCCTTGAGCGTTCGCTCCACGCGGCCGACGCAGGAGGCGCAACTCATGCCATCGACCGGCAATGTCAGTGACTGTGGAAATCCAGGCTCGGCGTTCATGGCGCGCCTCCTTGTCATTATTCAAATTCAGGTTGACACTTAAAATAGGGCTTCCAGTCACCGGAAGGTCAAGGAAAAATTCGCTATTGACCTTCCAGCGGCTAGAAGCTGTATATCTACAGTAACGGAGGTTTCGCGCTCATGAATATCGGAGAGGTGTCGCGTGCCAGTGGGCTGTCGGCCAAGACGATCAGATACTACGAAGACATAGGCCTCGTCCGTCCTGCGCGCGGGGCTAACGGGTATCGCGACTTCACTAAGCAGGATGCGCACAAGCTGGCCTTTCTCGGTCGGTCCCGCTCGCTCGGCTTTACGATTGAGGACTGCCGCACGCTCATGTCCCTCTATGAAGACCGGGACCGCGCCAGCGCCGATGTGAAAGCGCTTGCCTCGGAGCATCTGGATCGAATCGCGCAGAAGATTGATGAGCTTCAGGCACTGAAATCCACGCTCGAAACCCTGGTCAGGCGCTGCCAAGGCGACGACCGGCCCGACTGCCCTATCCTCGACGATCTCGCCGGACATGAGGCCCTGGAAGCATGACGCGCATGTGGCTCACATATAACGAGATTGCAGTCATGGCTGCTCTCGGATGAGGCTGGTATGCG
>CAWUIJ010000305.1:0-2020 GCA_963922235.1 uncultured Parvularcula sp.
AGGGCGTGCCTGAAGGCCAGCGGTCCCTCGGCGTCGAAGTGGTGCTCCAGCCCAAGGCCAAGACCCTCACTGATGAGGAGATCGAAGCCGTGTCGGCCAAGATCATCGCCGCGGCAGAGAAGCTTGGCGCGAGCCTCCGCGCGTAGCCTCAGCCCCCCTGCTGTGTCGCTTGCGCCCCATGCATCTTGCGGGCGCCCGCACACTGCGCTAGCCCGCGCCCCTGGCCGCATTAGCTCAGGTGGTAGAGCATCTCATTCGTAATGAGGAGGTCGCTGGTTCGAGTCCGGCATGCGGCACCATTTTTCCAACGACACGAAGATCAGGTCCTGGACACCACAGGACCATTGCCACAACACCTCGCGTCTTGGGTTCTCTCGTTCAAGTCCTGTTCCGCGCTAACGATCTGACTAACGATTGGTCAGATAGCCATAGCGCGCCGTCTCAACCCCCGTGGACGGATCATACTCGATCAGCGCCATCCGTGCCGAGCAGCCGCTGACCGTTCTGAGGTTCCCGGTTTGCCAGGATATCGCGTGGGTCCGCCCGCAAGCAGGTTCAATCTTCGAAAAACGAAGCGATGGAGGGGTAATTGTGGTCTTCGAGCTGGCCCCGCCAAGGCTTCAACGAAAAACCTTTCGAAAAACGAATGATCTGCTATAGGGGCTTCGCTTAGGCAGGTGCGCGGTGCGGAAGCACGGCATGTCCCTGCTGCGTGTTTTGAAGAATTTGGGGCTTCTCTTTTGTCTAGACTTTACACAACCGTTTCATTGCTTGCTGTTGCTGGCGGCACCCTCACCACATCGGCTTTTGCCCAGAACGATGAGATCATCGTCACAGCGACCAAGCGGGCGGAAAGTGCCCAAGACGTGGCTGTGACAGTCAACGCTCTTGGGGAAGACACCCTTGAAGAGCTCGGGGTCAATGTCTTCAATGACTACCTGGTTCAGCTGCCAGGTGTGACCGCAGGCGGCGCCGGGCCGGGCCAGAACACGATCTATATCCGCGGCGTGGCCTCAACCACGCCGAACCTGACGACAGCCGGGGTTGCCGGTCTGGCGCCGAACGTCGCGTTCTATCTCGACGAACAACCACTCGCGCAACCTGGTCGAAATCTTGATGTGTACGCCGCTGACCTTCAACGGGTGGAGGTGCTTCCTGGACCGCAGGGCACGCTCTTCGGTGCAAGCTCGCAGGCGGGAACGGTTCGCTTGATCACCAACGAGCCGAAGCTCGGCGTCTTTGAAGCGCGGATGGATGCTGCGACGTCGTTCACTGATGGCGGCGAGATGTCGAACAAAGTCGAGGCGATGATCAACGTCCCTGTGACGGATAAACTCGCCCTGCGCGGTGTCGTTTATGTCGATAATCAGGGCGGCTATATCGACAACGTCGCCGGAACGAGATCCGCAGAAGAGTCCGCGCGCTTCCGTTCGGCGGGCACAGTCCGCGCCAATGGCGTGCCCGTCTCGGCAGGGCGCGAAGGCTTCCAGGCTGGCGCTGACCTTTCTGGCGTCGACTTCATCGAGGCCGACAACAGCGCGCTCGTCGAAGACGATTTCAATGACACCTCTTATTCCGGTGGGCGTCTTACGCTTCTTTACGAGGTCAACGACGATTGGCGGATCAAACTCGCCCACGCGCGCCAGTCGATCGAGTCGGACGGCGTTTTCTTCGATGACCCAGAACTCGACGACTACGAGATTCAGCGCTTTGCGGATGATTCCATTGAAGACGATTTTCACAACACCGCGTGGACCGTCGAGGGGCGCATCGGGGCACTGACGGCTCTTTATACAGGTGCGTATACAGAGCGAACAACTGAACAGACGGTAGATTACACAGACTATCTGTTTGTTGGTCAGTACTTGCCGTACTATATCTGCGACGGTTCGGTGACCTATCCTGGTGCGAGCGGCCCATCTGGCACGTGTCAAGCGCCGAACCTGTTTGTGAATTCCACCACTGAGACTGAGGTGCAGACCCATGAGTTGCGCTTCAACACGCCCGCTGAGCATCGGTT
>CAWUIJ010000306.1:0-2008 GCA_963922235.1 uncultured Parvularcula sp.
ATGCCCTTTGGCGGCCCAGGTCTTTCGGGCAACCATCGCCCCGCCGGATCCTACGCTGCTGATTTCTGCGCTTGGCCGATGGCCAGCATGCTCGCATCTGGTCCGCTTGCGGATGACCAGCCCGTGAAGGGCCTCAAGAAATGACGGCGCGCGAAGTCAATTTCGACGGCCTCGTCGGCCCTACCCATAATTACGGCGGCCTCTCTCTCGGCAATGTCGCCTCGATGAAATCGACCGAGACGCCGTCCAATCCTCGCGAGGCTGCTCTTCAGGGTCTGCAGAAGATGCGGGAACTGATCGGTCGCGGGTTCACCCAAGGCTTCCTCCCGCCACATGAGCGCCCGCATGTGCCCACGCTACGCGGCTTCGGATTTGAAGGATCGGACGCGGCTGTGGTCGAACAGGCCGGCAAAAGAGCGCCGATCCTCTTGCGGAATTGCTCGTCGGCTTCGGCAATGTGGACAGCAAACGCGGCGACGGTGGCGCCTCGCACCGACACGCTGGACGGCAAGACGCATTTCACGCCCGCCAATTTGCGCGCGATGTTCCACCGCTCGATCGAAGCACCGTTTACGGAACGCTCATTGGCGACGGCATTTAGCGGCGAACGCTTTGCCGTCCACAGCGCCATTCCCAGCGGCGGACATATGGGTGACGAAGGCGCCGCCAATCACGGCCGCCTCTGTGCTGAGCATGGCTCACCTGGACTTCATCTCTACACCTACGGACGCGAAGCCTTCGCTCGCGATTGGCAAGGCAAGTTCCCTGCTCGCCAGGCCCTTGAAGCCAGCCAAGCCATCGCGAGCCAACACGGTATTGACGAGGCGCACTCTGTCTTCATGCTGCAAAAGGCTGAAGCGATCGATGCGGGTGTCTTCCACAATGACGTGGTGGCCGTCGCCAATGGTCCAGCGCTTCTCTATCATCAGCATGCCTACGAGAACACAGAGGCGAGCCTCGACGAGATTCGGCGCAAGGCGGACAAGCTCGGTTTTGATCCGATCTTTATCGAGGTGCCAGCCGACGAAGTGTCCCTCGAAGACGCAGTGGTCTCCTACCTCTTCAATTCCCAGCTCCTGACCAAGGCGGATGGTACCATGCTGCTTGTTTTGCCTGTCGAGGCAGAAGAGAACCCGCGCACGAAGGCGTGGTGCGAAGCGGCCGTGGCAGGCAATGGACCGATCTCTGAGACCGTCTTTATGGACCTTCGCCAGTCGATGAAGAATGGCGGCGGTCCGGCCTGCCTGCGCCTTCGGGTTGTGCTTGATGAGGACGATCTCGCCGCGACCCATCCTGGCTTTATCCTTAATGAGGAAAAAATCACCGCGCTCGGGGGCTGGGTCCAAACCCACTACCGTGACCGACTGACCGCCGCTGATCTCGCCGATCCCCAGCTGTTACGCGAGGTTCGCGAGGCTTTAGACGCCCTCACCGTGCTCATGGAGGCCCCTGGGCTCTACGATTTTCAGCGGTAACGAAACCTGCCGAAAGAGGTGACGGCCTTACCAAACCACCGTAACGGTAAGGATCTGTTCAACGACTCGAAGGCTCGCGTGACCGCTGATCGCATCAAGACCCCCTCCGCGCAACAGCCCGCCGCTGCAGCCCGCGCGCATGGCCTAACGATCGCGATCATCTTAACCTTGGTTCTGGCCGTCGGTCTTTTGGTGCTGGGCGGCTCGCGAGAGCTGAGGAACCGCGAGGCTGGCGCCGCGGAAGAAGCGCGCGTGGCAGCGGTTCTCATCGGGGAAGCGGTGCAGGCCGAGGGGCCGCTCACCATCATTCCTGGCGACACATCAGAACAACGCGTACGAACGGTCCTTAAGCGGTTCGCCCCTGATGGAGGCGCCGCCTATCTTCTGACCGGCATGGGACGCACGCCGCTCGGCGAAGGCCAAACCTCGGACATGCCCTTTGACCGTGGCTGGCTCAGCAACGAGCCGACCCAAGGCATTCGCGTCGCGGTGCGAGAGCTGCCCGCTGGTGAGACCGTTGTGACTGCCGCTCC
>CAWUIJ010000307.1:0-1974 GCA_963922235.1 uncultured Parvularcula sp.
CGCTTGAGCTGGCCAATGCCGTGCTCGGCTGAGATGGAGCCGTCGTGGCGCACGGTGACGTCATGCACGCGGCGCTCAAAGGCATCGAGGCGCTCACGCACGCTGGCTTTGTCATCGCTCGCGGGGAGGAGAACATCGTAGTGGATGTTTCCATCACCCATATGGCCAAAGGCGATGATCTCCGCCGCCTGGTCCATCTCGACCACGGCCGCGTCGGCTGCTTCCAAAAAGGAAGGGATCTTCGCGATCGGAACAGACACGTCGCATTTCACACAAGGCCGCGCGTCTTTCTTCATCGCCTCGGTGGCGTTGTGGCGGAGGGTCCAGAGCGCTTCTGATTGTTTGCCGCCCGCTGCGATCGTTCCGTCCGTGACGAGACCTTTCTCCATCGCTTGTGCAAGGATGTCGTCCACCGTCTCGCGCAAGGCGCCTTCGCGGCCTGCAGAGAATTCGGTGAGCACATAATAGGGCTCGCGCTCGCCCAGTGGATGGGAGAGGTCCGGGAACTGCTTCAGCACCAGCTCGAGCATCGGTCCGCCCATGAGTTCGAAAGAACCCACCTGGCCGCCGGAAAGATCCTGCGCCATGGAAAGAAGCTCAACCGCATGCTCCGCTGACGGAACACTGAGAAGGGCCGTCACATGCTCTTTGGGGCTGGGGTAGAGTTTGAGAACGGCGGCCGTGATGATCCCCAACGTGCCTTCGCCGCCCATAAAGAGGTGCTTAAGATCGTAGCCCGTGTTGTTCTTGCGAAGGGCATTGAGGCCATTCCAAATCCGGCCATCGGGCAGCACGACTTCCAGGCCGAGGACGAGATCGCGGGCATTGCCATAGCGCAGGACATGCACGCCGCCTGCATTGGTGCTCAGCACACCGCCGATATTCGCTGTTCCTTCCGCACCGATCGAGAGCGGGAAGAGGCGATCCTTGGCCGCTGCGTGCTGCTGCGCTTCTGCCAAGGTCACACCGGCTTCCAGCGTCATCGTGAAGCCTTCGGGTGAGACATCCCGGACGCCGCGGAGGCGCTTAGTCGAGATCAAGACCTCGCCATTTGGCACCTGCGCGCCGACGAGCCCGGTGTTCCCGCCTTGGGGAACCACCGCGATCTCCCGCTCGTAGCAGGCGGCCATGATTTGGCTCAGCTCTTCGGTGGAGCCGGGGGCGAGAATGAGGGGACTCTCCCCGGGCCAGCGGCTGCGCCATTCCTCCAGGTGAGGCTGTTTCGCATCGTCGGGGACGATGGACGGCGGCGCGGCAATCTCTCGAAGGTGAGCAAGGTTTTCAGCATTGATCGGCATGGGCAGGAAATGCGCCGCTCATGGGCTGCGCGCAAGTCCTATCCCGCTGGGAACCTCAGCCCGTGTAGCCCTTGAGGTTCCCATTGATCACATAGTCCAGGATCTCGACGATCTGCGCAGGTGTCTCGGCGACAGCCATCGCCGCTGCGTCGACCTCTTTCAGGGGATGCACGATGTCAGGGCCGTGATTGACGATGATCGGTTTGCCGAGTGCTGCGGCATAGCCTGCATCAAACGCGGCATTCCACTGCTTATACTTCTCACCAAAACGCACGACGACGATATCTGCGTCTTTGATCAGAGTCTGGGTACGGATGGCGTTGACCTGCGCACCTTTGCGGTCGTGCCAGAACTTGTTCTCTTCCGCGCCAAGAATGGCCACGCCGCAATCATCGGACGCAGGGTGGTCGGTCACCGGCGCGCTGAGGTTCACCGGCAGGTCGCGGGCCTTGATGCCCTCAGCGATCTCATCGCGCCAGTCTGTGTGGATCTCACCAGAGAGATAGATGTTCCAGGTTTTGGTCATAATGTTGATCCTTAAAGTCTACGTTGGGTTCGATGGCGTCGCGCCAAGCGGCTTCAGGAACTGCCGGTCATAGCGGCGAATGCATGCCGTCTGCTCGGCATAGGCGAATGCGGCTTGGCAATCAGGGTCCTGACGGCTGGCTTCTCGATA
>CAWUIJ010000308.1:0-1853 GCA_963922235.1 uncultured Parvularcula sp.
GTGGTTTGGCCAACATCAAGAAAACATAAGGCCGTATAAGGAGGGTAAGTCATGCACCAGGCTGACTATGTTGTCGTCGGCGGAGGTTCGGCAGGAGCGTGCTTGGCGTCTCGGTTGAGCGAAGATCCAAACAACCGGGTTGCGCTGCTTGAGGCAGGGCCAGCGGACAAAAGCCCGGCGATCCATATCCCTCTTGGCATCACGCTCATCACCAAAATGGACTCGATCAATTACGGCTTTGAGACCGAGCCCCAGACCCAGATGAACAATCGCGCCATGTATTGGCCGCGCGGCAAGACCCTCGGTGGTTCGAGCTCGATCAACGCGATGTGCTACACCCGCGGCGCCTCAGAGGATTATGACGGTTGGCACGCTGCCGGTGCGACGGGTTGGACCTGGGAAGCATGCCTTCCTTACTTCAAAAAGGCTGAGGACAACGAGCACGGCGAAACCGAAGTGCACGGCGCAGGTGGCCCGCTATCCGTTTCAGATATCCGTACAAAGAATTGGCTGAGCAAGGACTTCATCGAGGCAGGCGGAGAACTTCAGTACCCCACGGGCGTCGACTTGGCCGGTTTCGATCGTGAAGGCTTCGGCTGGTATCAGGTCACCCAAAAGAACGGGCAGCGGTGTTCGACTGCCAAGGCTTACCTTTCAGACGAGGTGAAAGCCCGCAGCAATCTGACGATCATCACGGAGGCGGCGGTTCAGCGCGTGGTGTTTGAAGGCAAGCGCGCGGTGGGCGTCGACTTTCTCCAGGGCGAGAAAGTCGTCACGATCAAGGCCGAGCGCGAGGTGATCCTGTCCGCGGGGGCGTTGGGCTCGCCGCAGATCCTGATGCTCTCCGGTGTTGGGCCTGCTGAACATCTCAAAGAGCATGGGATTGACGTCGTCCATGACAGCCCGGGCGTGGGCGAGAACATGCAGGACCATCTTGATGCATCTTGGACCTACAACACCAAGAGTTCTGTGGGATACGGATATTCGATCTCAGCGCTCTTGCGCGCGATCCCGGAGCCGCTCCGCTATGCCTTTAAGCGTGACGGGATGTTCTCGTCGAACATCGCTGAGTCGGGCGCCTTCATCAAATCAGATCCCTCGCTGCCGATTGCGGACCTTCAGTTCCATTTCTTGCCGGTGATCCTGGTCGATCACGGTCGGGAAATGGTGTGGGGGGATGGATTCACCTTCCACGTCTGTCTTCTTTATCCCAAGAGCAAGGGAACCATCCGTCTGGGGAGCGCCGATCCATCAGCGCCGCCGAAGATTGATCCTCAATACCTCACGGCGGAGGAGGATTGGGAGCCCATGCGCCGGGGCCTCCGCATCGCGCGCCGCCTGGCTGAGGCTCCAGCTTTCGCCAAGCATGGTCCCACTGCGCGGGAGCTCGATGGTGTCGAGCTGACCGATGATGTCCTCGATGTGCATATCCGGGAAAAGGGCGAGACGATCTATCACCCGGTCGGGACCTGCAAGATGGGCGCGGATGATGATCCGATGGCCGTCCTCACCCCCGACCTCAAAGTCCGCGGCGTCGAAGGCCTCCGAGTGATCGATGCCTCCGTCATGCCCAACCTGGTCGGCGCCAACACCAATGCACCAACGATTATGATCGCTGAAAGGGCGGCGGATTTGATCAAGGGCTAAGCGGAGAGACGCTTTGGAGGATTTTTTCCTTCCATAGCGTCTGCGTCGGCCGCGCCCGTTGCACCCCTGAAAAACGCGTGCTAGCGGCCGCGCTGCGCCTGCGGGAGTGACCCTTCCGCTCCTTTTGCCGCCTGGCTTCCAGGGATGTCCTGGGTTCGGGGCGGCTATCCGCGACGGAGAAGTAGAACACTATGGCCGACTCACGG
>CAWUIJ010000309.1:0-1786 GCA_963922235.1 uncultured Parvularcula sp.
CAATTGCGTCGGGCGGCGGTTCCGCCTAACCGCCTAGAAAATCAAAGAGACAAGAGATCTATGGCCGGGGCGACCTTTTCCATCATTATTCCATGCTTCAACGAAGCCGAAAACATTGGCGCGGTGATCGCTGAGGTTCTCGAGAAGACTGAAGATCTGGGCGCTCAGGTCATCGTCGTCGATGACGGCTCTGATGATGGAACCTCGGATGCGGCGCGCGCGCAAAGTGAATCTGATCGCCTGCAAGTGATCACCCATCCCAATCGGGCAGGGAAGAGCGCCGCAGTGCGAACCGGTGCTTTGGCCGCAAAGGGCCTTTGGATCGGCACCATGGACGGCGACGGCCAAGATGATCCTGCCGACCTCGTGCGCATGGCAGAAGAGATCGATCTTGGGACTGTGGGCAGTATCGGCCTTGTCGGCGGTGTACGTCAGAACCGGACCGATGGTTCGAGCCGTAAGACGGCGTCGCGCCTTGCCAACGGACTGCGCAAGCGCCTCCTCAATGACGATTGTCCGGATACGGCGTGTGGTCTCAAAGTGGTGCCGCGCGATCTTTTCCTCGCGATGCCGTTCTTTGATGCTCTCCACCGTTATCTTCCCGCGTGGGTGAAGCATTTCGGTTATGACGCGGCCTATGTTCCGGTTACGAACCGTCCGCGTCAGGCAGGCGTGTCGAAATATTCCAATGTCGGCCGAGCGGTCGCGGGCTTCTTCGATCTGATGGGCGTGGTCTGGCTGATGCGCCGGACGCACACACCATCACCGCAGCTTCTCTTGCGGCCGGAGGACACCCGTTGAGCGCGTCTGAGCCGCTCGGTTCGGCCTACAAACCCGCTGGAAAGCTATCGCTTCAGCAGGGCCTGTTGATGCTTTGGCTCGTGGCCCTCGCGCTTATCGCTGGGCAGTGGTCGATGCCCGTCACCGATCGTGATGAGGCACGCTACAGCCAAGCGGCGACCCAGATGATGGAGACCGGCGACTATGTCGACATCCGGTTCCAGGAACAGCCGCGCTATGTGAAGCCGGCTGGCATCTATTGGATGCAAGTGGTGACGACGCAACCCTTCGGCGGTCCAGACGCGCCGATCGGGGCGTTCCGTATTCCAAGCTTCCTTGGCATTCTTATCGCTAGCCTGCTGACAGGCATGATCGGTGCCCGGATCGCTGGAGGCCCAGCGGGGGCTCTAGCAGGCGGTATCTTGGGCTTTTCGCTTCTCGCTGGAGTCGAAGGTCGGATCGCGAAGACGGACGCAATGCTGCTCGCCAGCGGAACCCTGGCGCAGCTCGGTCTCTTTATGATCCTGGTCCAGCCGAAAGGCACGCCGCCGCAGAGCTTCCGCCCGTGGCCGTTTCTCTTTTGGTTTGGCGGCGGGTTGGCTGTCCTCATCAAAGGCCCGATCATCACCATGGTTTCGGCCACAACGATCGCTGGTTATCTCGCACTGACAAGGGATTGGCGCGCGCTTCGGCGGCTGCGACCCCTCATCGGTCTTGTGGTCTTTGCGGTGGTCGGTTTGACCTGGGTCGCGCTGATCACCATTCAGACCGAGGGTGAGTTCATTCGCGAGTCCGTCGGTCATGCGCTTCTCGGCAAAGTCGCTGAGGGTGATGACGCGCATGGCGGGCCTCCTGGCTACCACACTCTTGCTCTGCCCATTATGTTCTGGCCGGGCACAGCGCTTCTCTTTTTGGCAGGCGCGGCGGCATGGACCCGGCGCCGTGAGCCGGTGATGGCATTCCTTCTCTCTTGGATCATCCCCACCTGGATCATCTTCGAAGTCGT
>CAWUIJ010000310.1:0-1736 GCA_963922235.1 uncultured Parvularcula sp.
GGGATCAAATAGCCCGTCAGCACAAGGACCGCATAAGGCAGAACCAAAATCGCTCGTAGGAGGGTCAGTCGGTTCGCCAAGGTCATGACGTTTACTCCTCGTGGCTTGCGAGCCAGTCACCAAGCCAATGGATGTGATAGTTGCCCGTCTGCACGTCCTCTTCCTGAAGAAGACGTTCGAACAGGGGCACCGTGGTTTTGATGCCGGACAACACGGTCTCTTCAAGGGCGCGTTGCAGGCGTTTCAGGACCAATTCCCGGTCATCGCCCCAGACGATCAGTTTGCCAATCATCGAGTCGTAGAAAGGCGGGATGGAGTAGCCGTCATAGACGGCCGAATCGAAACGTACGCCGAGTCCACCCGGTGCATGGAACTCTTCAACCCGGCCCGGTGAGGGGACAAAGGTGGTCGGGTCTTCTGCGTTGATCCGGCACTCAATCGCGTGGCCTTGGATCTTGATGTCGTCCTGTTTGACACTGAGCGGGTTGCCAGCGGCAATAGAAATCTGTTCCCGAACGAGGTCGATGCCGGTGACTTGTTCCGTCACCGGATGTTCGACCTGCAGACGCGTATTCATCTCGATAAAGAAGAACTCGCCATTCTCGTAGAGATACTCAACCGTCCCGACACCCAGATAACCAAGGCCTTCGATCGCTTTGCGGGTCGTCTCACCAATCTTAGCGCGCGCCTCCTCTGACAGAACAGGCGAGGGGGCCTCTTCCAGGACCTTTTGGTTGCGGCGTTGAAGCGAGCAATCGCGTTCACCAAGGTGCACCACATTGCCGTGGCTATCGGCTGCGATTTGGATCTCAATATGCCGAGGCGTTTCGAGATAGCGCTCGATATAGACAGAGCCGTCACCGAAGGCGGCCTCGGCCTCCGTACTCGCGGCCGCGAGTGCGGTTTCGAGTTCGCTTTCATCGCGTGCGAGCTTCATCCCGCGACCACCGCCGCCAGCAGCAGCTTTGATCAGGGCGGGGTAGCCGATTTTCTCGGCGGCTGCCCGCGCTTCCTCGAGATTGGCGAGCGCGCCGTCAGAACCCGGAACAAGTGGGATGCCGAGATCGCCGACGGCCTTCTTGGCCGCAATCTTATCGCCCATGGTCCGGATGTGATCCGCCGACGGGCCGATAAACGTGATTCCGTGCGCTTTGACGATTTCCGAGAATTTCGCGTTCTCTGACAGGAAGCCGTAGCCAGGGTGGATCGCGTCAGCGCCGGTGATCTCGGCGGCCGACACGATCGCTGCGATGTTCAAATAGCTGTCTTTCGCTGCCGGTGGGCCGATGCAGACACTCTCGTCCGCAAGCCGAACATGCATCGCGTTGGAGTCAGCAGTGGAGTGGACAGCGACGGTGGCGATACCGAGGTCACGGCAGGCCCGGTGGACCCGCATGGCGATCTCACCGCGATTGGCAATCAGGACCTTTTTGAACATCGCTTACGCCTCAAGGACGATCAGAGCCTCGTCAAATTCGACGGGCTCGGCATTCTTCGCAAGGATTTCCAGCACCCGGCCAGCGCGCGGAGCTTTGATTTCGTTCATCGTCTTCATCGCTTCGACGATCATGAGGGTCTGGCCTTCCGTCACGTCGCCGCCGACTTCGACGAACTGCGCCGCGCCAGGCGTTGGAGAGAGGTAAGCTGTGCCCACCATAGGGGAGCGGATCGCTTCGCCGTTGGAAGGCGCGGCAGCGGGTGCTGCTTCAGCAGCGGCAACAGGCGCAGCGGCTGGC
>CAWUIJ010000311.1:0-1734 GCA_963922235.1 uncultured Parvularcula sp.
TTGGCAGCGACATCGATCGATAGCGGCGCGGCCAAGGCCAAGCTGGCGCTTCTTGCAACGGCCAAGTCATGACCACCATCCTTGATCGGATCATCGCCTATAAGAAGGACGAAGTCGCTGAAGCGAAAGCGGCCCGTCCCCTTGCTGCGGTCCGGGATCGCGCCGATGGGATGACCCCGCGGGGATTTGCGGCTCGTGTGCACAGCATGGCGGAAGCTGGCCTTGGCATCATTGCTGAGGTCAAGAAGGCCAGTCCTTCGAAAGGCCTTATCCGTGAAGACTTTGAGCCTGCAGCGCTTGCTGCCTCGCTCGAAAGCGGTGGGGCTGCGTGCCTCTCCGTTTTGACAGACACGCCGAGTTTCCAGGGTCATCTCGATTACCTCACCGCTGCGCGCGAGGCTGTTTCCATCCCGCTCCTCCGGAAAGACTTTATGGTGGACACGTATCAAGTCGCCGAGGCCCGCGCGGCCGGAGCGGATGCGATCCTTTTGATCATGGCGTGTCTGGATGATGCGCTGGCCGCTGATCTGCGCGCGGCGGCGAAAGATGACGACCTCGACGTCCTGGTGGAGGTCCATGATGAAGATGAAGTGGAGCGCGCGCTGCGGCTCGATCCTGATCTTCTCGGCGTCAACAATCGCAATTTGAAGACCTTCGAAACCGCCATCGCCACAACGCCTCGCCTCGCTGCGCTCGCGCCCGGCGTGCCGATCGTCAGCGAAAGCGGGGTCGATGGTGCCGACGCCATGCGCACGCTGGTGGGGCAGGGGTTTCGACGGTTTTTGATTGGTGAGCACCTGATGCGTCAGCCCAATCCAGGGGCTGCTCTTACGGAACTCGTGGAGGCTGTTGACCACCCAGGAGAACAACTTTAGAACGATCATGATTTGTTCTTGAGGTTCCCATGCTCACAGCCAAACAGCATGCGCTGTTGATGTTCATCCATGAACGTCTCGAAGAGACCGGTGTCTCGCCATCCTTTGAAGAAATGAAGATCGCGCTCGATCTCAAATCGAAGTCGGGCATCCATCGCCTGATCATGGCTTTGGAGGAGCGTGGGTTCCTTCGGCGCTTGCCTCACAAAGCGCGGGCGCTTGAGGTGCTTCGCTTGCCTGAGGCCGTCGCGCCCCCTCGGCGCGAAGCTTTCAAACCGGCGGTCATCGAGAACAAAGACTTCGAACCTGCGCCAGAGCCCAGCGGTTTCGAAGAAGAGGGCGTTCCCATGCTCGGCCGCATCGCCGCTGGTACACCGATCGCAGCGATCCAGCACGAGACCAACCGCGTCCGCGTCCCTGAGGGGATGCTCCGTGGCGGCGAGCACTTCGCCCTCGAGGTGCATGGCGATTCGATGATCGATGCCGGCATCCTCGACGGTGACACGGTGATCATTGCTCGTTGCGATGATGCACAGAATGGCGAGATCGTTGTGGCGTTGGTCGAAGACGAAGAAGCCACGCTGAAGCGGATCCGCAAAAAGGGCGGCTCGATCGCCCTCGAAGCGGCCAACCCAGCCTACGAAACACGGATCTTTGGACCGAACCAAGTGAAAGTGCAGGGCCGTCTCGCAGGCCTTATTCGCGCTTACTAAATCAGCGTCGAAAAACGTTTCCAATTTGCGCAAGCCGCGCTAGGGGCTGGCGCTCCGGAGGAGTGGCTGAGCGGTCGAAAGCGGCGGTCTTGAAAACCGTTGGGCGTTTACGCGTCCCGGGGGTTCGAATCCCTCCTCCTCCGCCA
>CAWUIJ010000312.1:0-1734 GCA_963922235.1 uncultured Parvularcula sp.
TGTGACCGAGGCGGGAGGAGATGGTTGGCGGCAGGCCGCGGTCATCGATCGTCCGCTGACGGCGGAGCTGCGCGCGAACGGCGTCTTTGTTTCAGGCCATGCCATGGCTTCTATCCGCTCCGCAGTCCTGTCTGCGGGCCCGAGAGAGTTTGCTCTTGATCTTCCGGACGAGGGGATTTGGCAGGGAGACTTCTTTGTCACGACACTGTCTCTTACAGGTCAAGCGGAGGGTGAGGTGATGGTCAGCCTACGCCTCACCTCAACCGGTGTGGTGGCCTTCACATCCCATCCGTAAAAGGAGAGAAAGATGAGTGAAACAGATCCGATACGGCGTCCGGGCAATGATGGCGACATCACCAGCATTGCGGCCAGTCAGTTGGAACCGCTCAACGCTGTGGTCGAAGCCACATTCTCCGACATGGCTCGGTCGGTAGAGGAGCAGCTTCTCCGTTTGTCGACTGATAGTCGTTTGGTGATGCGGGATATGGTCGATGGCATTCTTGACGATCTCGCACGCGTCGCCGCTGAGGAGCTGATCAAGAACCCCCTGGAGCGGGCCCTAGGTATTGGGAGTGGACCTTTGGATGGTCAAGGAAACGATCCTGTAGGGACCATCATCCGGCGGAGCTTGCGGAATGGATAAGCCCGGCTTTCATAACGTGGTCTTCCCCGCATCGATCACCGCAGGCGCGCGGGGCGGCCCTTCATTTGCCACAGAGGTGACATCACTCGCATCGGGCGGCGAGGTGCGCCAAGCGCGGTGGAGCAGGGCGCTGAGGCAATGGGACGTGGCCGGAGGGGTGACTGAGCTTGCGCAAGCCGAAACGCTTCTCGCGTTTTTCGAGGCGCGTCAGGGACGCCGGTACGCCTTTCGGTTCCGGGATCCGCTTGATTATAGCTCGGCCGGAGGCGGCGCGGCTCCTTCGCCGACGGATCAGACTATCGGTACCGGTGATGGGGCGAATACGGTCTTTCCCTTGATCAAGACCTATAGCAGTGCTCCTTACGCGGTGACCCGCTCCATTCTTTTGCCTGATACGGACACGTTGCGCATCGCAATCGACGGAAGCGAGCTGGCGCCGAGTGACTTTGCGCTCAGCATCGATGGCGACGCGATTGTCCTCTCTTCGGCACCAAGTGCCGGTGCTGAGGTGACGGCGGGCTTCCTCTTCGATGTTCCCACTCGCTTCGACAGCGATGATTTGACCTGCCTCGTGGGGGCAAAGGGCGCGTCCCTTCCCAAGGTGACATTGCGCGAGGTTCAGCTGTGAGGGATATCGATCCTTATACAGCGGAGCGGTTGTCTCGGCAGGCGGCATCTCTTTGTCTTTGCGTACGTATCACCCGAACTGATGGCTTCGAGGTTGGGCTCACCAATCATCATGCTGATCTTCAGTTTGGTGGGACCCTTTTCCAGGCCAATCCAGGCATGACCATGGACAGCTTGGTGATGACCGCCGATTTGGCCCCGGATCATGGCGATATTCTGACTGGTCTGTCAGAGGGCGGCGTGACCCTCAATGATATCGATGCTGATCGCTACGCCCGGGCGCGTGCGGAGGTTTGGCGTGTGGATCACGAAGATGTGGCGGCAAGGCTTCTCTTATCCGCGGGCACAATTGGCGAGATCACGCGGGATGGTGATACCATCAGCATGGAGTATCGTGGGCAGACCCATGCCCTATCGAAGGTGACAGGACGTCTCTACCAACGCAGCTGCGATGCTCAACTCGG
>CAWUIJ010000313.1:0-1710 GCA_963922235.1 uncultured Parvularcula sp.
GATGAAGAGCAAAAGCCTGGCTCAAAGCGAGTGACAGTGCAGCGACAGCGGAGAGTGTTTTTTTCAGCATACTCGCTCGCTAGCACCCGAGAATGACAGTGTCTTGACATCAGCGCACTAACTTCAGCTGCGACGCTTAGTTTCCGTCAAAGGTAAAGTGCCGAAGGATGAGGAACGGCTCTTCGCGCGTAGGCTGGTGAAAGAGCGCGATGCTATCCACCGGAATCGGTTCGTTCAACACATCACCAAACGTCTCGGTCAAGATGCGCAGCACGTTCTCGCGCTGATCCTCGTCCACGCTTTTTGTCAACGTCATGTGGAATCGGAAGTCTTCGAAAATAAAGGGATATCCCCACTCGCGGAGATGATCCATTTGACGCTCTGAGAGGCGCCCGCCCTTTGCACGCCTTTCAAGATCGGCCTCGCTCAAGGGCTCACCATAAGAGTGAAATGTCTTGATAAGATCAGAATGAAGACGATCCAACGGCTCTGACCTGGCAGGCGGGCATAGCGCCAAGAACGAACCTAAGGGCGTCACCTGGAGTGGCAGGTCAAAAGGCTGCCGATCCTTCGCGAACGCCTCAAGGTCGGAATACAACGCTTCGACAGAAGCGCCCTTAGCGAGCGAAAATGGCGCCACCATGGTGGCATGAAACCCGTATCCCGCCGCTTTGGCCGTCAGCTCCTCGACAACCTCCGGGTCTAGCTCCGTATCGAGACGGTCCAACGAAAGACCAGTAGCAGCATCGCGCCCCAGCCAAGCAGAGGCGCGTTTCCACAGCGCCGACTCCGGATCCGGCGTGAAGTAAATAGCATAGCGCTCGCTCACGCGACTCGGCGACCTTTCGACCACACCTCACGGACCAACGGCCAGCCGCTTTCCGTATGGGCCACACGAACAATATCTGCGCGCTTGCCTTCAGCGATATCTCCACGATCGTCGAGGTTGGACATCTTGGCGGGAGCAGACGTCACAGTAGCGACCGCTTTCTCGAGTGACCAACCAAACGGATCCTCTGTCAACATGAACGCCGCACGGATCATCGACTGCGGGACATAATCTGAGCAAAGAGCATCAAGATGATCCAGCTCAGCCAGAGCACGTGCCGAGAGATTGTCTCCGTGTGACTTGCCCCGAACGAAATTGGGGGCACCCATCACATTGACAAGGCCCACCTCGCTGGCGCGCGTTGCCGCTTCCGCTGTAATCGGAAACTCAGCAATGCCGCAGCCCATTTCTTTGGCTTCATCAATATGCTCAGGAAGGCCATCATCGTGGGAAGCCAGGGGTAAACCATGCTCGCCGGCCAACGCTGCCACACCTGCGCGGCGTTCAGCCGCCCCTTCGGCATCGCGCCAGTCGCCTTGGCGATCCAAACGCGCCTGGATCTCGTCTTCAGTCATTCCCCGACCGCGCCACTTCTCTTTAACAGCCTCAAGGCCACCAGGATAGCGCGCACCCGGCGTGTGATCCATCATCGAGAGCATTTGGATGAGATCCGACTCGATGTGGTCCTCAAGAATATCGAAAAGCTCCGGGTTGGTCACTTCACAGCGAAGATGAAGCCTATGATCAATACGGAAGGCGTCTTGCTTCACACCGTCCTCAAGCGCGCCAACCAGATCAGCAAGAGCCTCCGACCGATGAAGCCCGCTGGTCGAACGACCATGGAGGCTCAGGCTATCAAGAACAGTCGTCACCCCTGCGGT
>CAWUIJ010000314.1:0-1707 GCA_963922235.1 uncultured Parvularcula sp.
AAGCGCGCGTGGTGCCGCCATTGTTATCCGAAACAAGGATCAGCTCACCTGGTGCTACCAGGAACCGATCCATCATCCGGTTGCCCTCTTCACACTGATTGTTGGTTGTAAAGCAAGCCGTGCCCGGACGGTTCGAGAAGTAGGAAATGCCGTCCGAAGGGTTCACAGAGCCAACGATCAAAAGGCTTGAGAGCTGAATACCGCTGTCGTTCCATTCCACATCGGTGGATTGGATCGCGCCATCATTGCCTGCGGCTGCAACGATCACGGTGTTGTTGCTATTGCTGTTCAGGCCATTGTCCGTGAGGATGTTGGCGATCTCTTGATCAAATGTGTGGCCCGGAACACCAAGGGACATGTTGATGACGTTGGCGCCCACCTCGGCGAGTTTTTGAATGCCTTGGCGCACATCGTGGTGGCTGGCGGTACCCGTCTCATCAAAGGGGTTGTAGTGATAAACCGTGGCACGCGGAGCAATGCCCATGCTGCCCTCGCCGTCGTGCCGCGCCGCAATGATGCTCGCGACAGCGGCGCCGTGGTGGTTGCCGTCCACATCATAGCCGCCAACATCGACCAGATATTCGACGTTATGATCAGTTTCGGCGATCCGCATGTCGAGAAGGCCGACCTTTGCGTCGTGGCCTTCGCCTTGGTCTTGCGTGATCGCTGGGGCCCAATTGACCTGCGGCATCCAGTGGTCAACCTGATCCATGCCTGAAAACGCCATCAGACCATCATACCAAGCCAGGAAGAAGGCCGACCGTTCGATACCTGATAAATCGTTCAGGGTGCTACTGTCATCCAAGTCGATGCCAAAGCCAGCGAACAAGTCGTCAGAAAAACTGGATTTGAAATCATCATCTGTTTGGAAAAGAATCGTATCGCCCCAAGCGATGGACCCGCTTTCCACCATCGCACTCAGATCGTCAGCGACTTGGTTCAGTAGGATGCGATTGTCGCCGACTAGGTTGGCTGCCCTGTCCCAAGTATCGTTGATCTCAGCCCAAAGCGGCCCAATGCTTTCCCAGTAGTTCGCGAGGCCGCCGACCACGGGATCGCCCCCCGCGCCAAACGGTGACGTGTCACCCCAGAATTCTATGCTGTCTGCATAGTACGGATTGACGTCACCCCAGAAGGCCGAGGTGTCGCCCCAAAATGGGCTCACGTCACCGTAGAAAGGACTGATGTCTGCACGGAAGGGATTGATCTCTCCGTGGAAGACCGAAACATCGCCCTCAAACGTGCTGATGCCTCCTTCGAATGCGGAGATGTCCCCGCCAAAGGCTGAGATGTCTCCTTCGAATGCGGAGATATCACCTGTGAAAGCGCTGATATCCCCTCCGAATGCAGAGATATCACCGGTAAACGCTGCAATATCGCCTTCGAACGCGCTGATATCTCCTCCAAATGCGGAGATATCCCCGCCGAAAGCTGAGATATCGCCGCCACTAGGCGTGATCGTGCCTTGATCTGCTTGTGCTGCAGCATGCGAACAGATTGCTACATTCGCGACTGACAGAAGGAGTGCTTTGCGCCACATAATCTCTACCCCCGGACTGGGTTGTTCACGAGACTATTTACGCGCATTTTTATCTAAAAATCTGTCAATAGAGTTTGTTAATACCCATTAGTGTTAAATAAATAAACCAAGAAAAAGTATCGATAATTCAGAACACTAATGTAATGGTCTCGTTTTGGGGACCTTTG
>CAWUIJ010000315.1:0-1669 GCA_963922235.1 uncultured Parvularcula sp.
GTATGCCGTCATGGCGCATGCGCAGCGCCCTCTCCCTTGCGCTTGGGCGCGGGGCACACGGAGGGGCTTCCGCCTTGACCCAATCAGTCAACGGGTCTCAAGACCCAATTGCTGCTTCAGCCCACCGATGAACGTGTCATCATCCAGCGCTTTCCGGTTCTTCATATACTCCGCCGCGTCATCACCAGCGGTGTAGCGCAGGGTCGGCGTCCCATCGGTCACGGCACCGAAGATCACATCAGCGACCAATTCGGGCTCTGACCCGCCTGCTTCGCCCATAGCTGCAAAACCAGCCGCAAGTCTTTGGACGACCGGTTGATACTCCGTCAGCGCCTCATCATTGCGGAAGTCAAAGGAGCGGCCACCAAAATCGGTGCGGATCATACCTGGCTCAACGATTTTGACTTTGATACCGAGCGCTTCAAGCTCGTAATGAAGCGCCTCGGATAGGCCTTCTACAGCGAATTTCGTACCGTGATAAAGCGTACCCAGAGGGAACGTCATCTTCCCACCGATCGAGGAGATGTTGACGATCACCCCTGATTTGTTCGTCCGCATGCCTGGAAGGACAGCCTTGGTCATCTCGAGAAGGCCCAGAACATTGGTGTCGAACTGGCGGCGGATGCCGTCTGTGTCGAACGCCTCCAATGGTCCGTAAGCACCATAACCGGCATTGTTGAGGAGGACATCAATGCGGCCAAACTTGGCAGTTCCCTCAGCCACTGCGCTGGCGATCGACACAGCTTCAGTCACGTCTAGGCGTATAACCGCCACATTGGGTAACGCTGAGAGTTCTGTCTCTTTCTCTGGTGAGCGCATGGTCGCGATGACGTTCCAGCCCTCTGCCTGAAACTTTTTGGCAGCGGCCTTGCCAATGCCTGATGATGCCCCGGTGATCAAAATTGTAGAAGGCATGGTCTTTTCCTTATCTGCGCGGCGTTCGGACCACGCGCTTGTCGATTGGACATTTTCTGTCGCAATGTCTAACGAGCCATTCGCTGTACAATCGTCAAGAAGCGCGTATGAAGAATCGTAACGATGCCATCCTTGAAGCCGCGACGCGGCGCTTTTTCCGCTACGGGGTAAAGAAGACATCGATCGGCGAAATCGCTGAAGACGCAGGCTTTTCCCGGCAGACCGTCTATAACGCTTTCGCGGATAAGGATGAACTGCTGCGCGCGACCGTGTCCTATCTGGGTGAGCAATTGTTGGTCTCGACTCGCGCTGCCCTGGCGGAGGCAGACACGCTGCCTGAACGAATCAACGCGATTTTGGATCACCAAGTCGTGCAGCTGTGGGACCTGGTGCATAACAATCCCGACGCAGCCGATCTCACCGAGGGCGTGAGTGAAGTTGCGCGCGAAGAAATCGGCCGGAACCTCGAAGCGGTTGTCCAACTGATCGCCGAAGCCCTCACGTCCGAGCAAGCCGAGATCGAGGCCATGGGGATGACCCCGCTCGCGTTCGCTGAAACGTTCTTGGGCGCAGCTTACGGAGTGAAGAACAACGCAACCGACCGCAACGATCTCATGGTGAAGGTCGAGCAGCTGACAACCATCTTCTTGCGCGCTTTGCGCTGAGGAAAGCTTGCGCGGCGCCCTGGCTCAGGGCATGCCCCCGCCATGACGACGCATTCTCCTGAAACCATTGCCGAGCACGGCCTGAGCCC
>CAWUIJ010000316.1:0-1621 GCA_963922235.1 uncultured Parvularcula sp.
TTGGCGACCTGAAAATTCTGGTTGAGCTGGCTAAACCGGCTGGTGATGGTGTTATCAAAGCCGAGCAGGTTCCGTTGCTGGGCAAATTTGTAAGGCCATTGGTAGAGTAAAATCAGAAGTATGAGGCCCGCGGCGGCCGCTGTGGGCCAACACAGAACTTCCGATGTGCGCTCTCCAAGCAGCGGCAAATCCACCAATGTTTTGGGAAAAAACGGATGCAAAAAAGAGCCAAGAGCTGCAGACGCCATTGCTATGAGAGGTGTGTACCAAAGCAGCAGCCTTCGAGCATTATCGTTTCGAACTTTCCGAAAGTTCGTGGTCCACATTACAAAACCCGAGTCTTCGCTTGATGTTCCCACACCAAGCGAACATTCGATTTCTGCTCGTTCGACCTCTTCGTAAAAGAGCGATCCGGATGGAAAGAGGTGGAACGGGTGTCGAAAATGTGCTTCAGATTGCGCCACCATTTCCCGCGCAGCGCTCAAGTCAAACTCCGATGCCGAGACGACCTGGAGGCGAGGGCGGCCAATTTCTCTGAACAAGAAAGTGTAGGCGCGAGCGGGAACAGTCTCGACGTTGCCGCCCCGACTGGGCAAAGCGTCGGCGACCAAATTGCCGCCGGCTTTCCTCACTGACCTCCCAGCTCCGAGCAAACGACCAATCAAACGCGGGAAGAAGAGAAGAAACCGTACAAATGCTGCCATGGTTAACAGATTGACATTCATGGCCCCGGAAACAAGCTTTTTCACAGGAGATTTTGCATGACCTTTCCGCTGACTGGGCGCCAAGCCCTCATAACTGGTGTGACCTCTGGCATTGGCGCTGCGACGGCGCGGCGGGTCGTGGAACTGGGTGGTCAGGTCATCGGAACGGGTCGCCGAGAGGACCGCTTGGCTGCGCTCGAGGAGGCGTCTGACGGCAAGATCAAAACGGCAGTGCTCGATATGCAAGACACCGCTGCCATTGCATCCTTCGTGGACGGATTAAGTGAAAATCCTGATATCCTGATCAACAATGCAGGGCTCGCCCTTGGGCTTGCTGGGGCGGATGCAGCTGATCTCGATCATTGGGATCAGATGATCGACACCAATGTGCGCGGGCTTGTTCACCTGACGCGCCATATGCTGCCGAAGATGAAGCCGCTTGAGCGCGCCGATGTCATCAATATTTCATCCGTAGCAGGATCATATCCCTATCCTGGCGGCAATGCTTATGGCGGGACGAAGGCCTTCGTGACCCAATTCTCGCTGAACCTGCGCCCGGATCTTTTGGGCTCCAACATCCGCGTGACATCGGTGGAGCCGGGTATGACGGAGACGGAGTTCTCCAACGTTCGGTTCGAAGGCGACGATGGCAAAGCCGACGCCGTCTATAACGGCATGCAGCCACTGACAGGCGAAGACATTGCGCGGGTCATCACCGACATCCTCGCGCTGCCTTCCCATATCAATATCAACCGCGTGGAACTGATGCCTGTCCAACAGGCCTTCGGCCCCTTCGCGGTGTCGCGGAACGGTTAGCCTTCCTGGGCATCCAAATCTGGGAAGCCGACAATGTGGAAGCCTGCATCGACATGCAGGTTTTCACCTGTGATCGATTTTCCGAGGTCGGACAAAAGATA
>CAWUIJ010000317.1:0-1619 GCA_963922235.1 uncultured Parvularcula sp.
ACCTGCGCCTTTTGGGCTCAGGTCCGCGTTCCGGCCTTGCGGAAATTCGACTTCCGGAGAATGAGCCAGGCAGCTCGATCATGCCAGGCAAGGTCAACCCAACCCAGTGTGAAGCGATGACGATGGTCTGCACCCAGGTCATGGGCAACAACGCGGCCGTCAGCTTTGCAGGCAGCCAAGGCCATTTTGAGCTGAACGTCTTCAAACCAGTGATCATCTACAACGTCCTGCAATCGATCAGCCTGCTGTCTGATGCTGCCATCAGCTTTACAGACAAGTGCGTTGTCGGGATCGAAGCCAACGAAGAGCAAATCAAATCGCTCATGGAACGCTCGCTGATGCTCGTCACCGCGCTCGCGCCCACGATCGGCTACGACAACGCCACCACAATCGCAAAAACGGCGCACAAGAACGGCACCACCTTGCGCGAAGAAGCGGTCGGTCTCGGCTTTGTCTCTGAGGAAGACTATGACGAGATCGTCCGCCCAGAGAAAATGATCGGACCACGCTAAGACATCAGGGGCGATACAGTTTATCAGCTGGATCGCCCCTTTTTCCTTTGAGTTTTTCTAAAGTCAGATTTTATTCGGTCCTTGTACGCTTAAATTTTTTTATAATGAAATCTCAAACACTTCGGTAACCACGCCATCCACGCTCCGAAAAGACGGCCGGGGAATTGACCCCTGTTTATGGAGACGAGGATGAAACATATAAAAAAGTTGGCACTAGGAGCGATCGGCGGCCTCACCGCGACACTCGGTGCCGCACATGCAACGTCACTGACCATCACAGTGGAGAACTTTCAAACCAACAGTGACGATGGGAACGGCTTGTCGCTCACGCCGGTTTGGTTCTCGTTCCTTGATAGCTCAAGCACCTTTGACGCGTTCGATGTCGGGCAAGCGGCAAGTGCGGCATTGGAAGAAATCGCCGAGCTGGGCAGCTTCAACGGTCTCGACGCTGCAGCAGAAGCCGCTCAATCTGATGCCATCACAGGAGCGGTCACCGCACCTGGCGGCGTCGCGGGCACGATTGATCCAGGGGAAACTGGCACGATCGTCGTCGAGGTTGATCCGTTCGCCAATGACTGGTTCCAATTCCTGTCCATGGTTGTTCCGACAAACGATACGTTCATCGGCCTGAACAATCCCGTCGACCTCTTTGACGACAATGGTGAGTTCATCGGTGAGCAGGTCTTCGATATCACCCGAGGGCGGGTTTATGATGCCGGTACGGAAGAGAACGTCCTTCTCGACGGTGCCGCGTTCCTCGCCGACGTTGATGGTACCCTCGGAACAGAAACCGTCGACGGCGTTGTGGGCTCAGCAGTGCGTACAGACTTCACCCGAGAGCTTCTGGCGGATGGGCAAACCTTCCTTGATCCGCTTCTCGCACGGGCTTTCCTGGGAAGTCCGGACAGTGATGTCTTGGCACGGATCACCGTTTCCCTGACACCAGAAGCGCCCGTTCCGGTTCCGGGCGCTGCGCTCCTGTTCGGCAGCATCGTGGCTGGCGGCGCAGCGATGCGCGGTAAACGCAAAAGAGCCTAAGCTGGCTCTATGCGGCAGGCGGTTGGAGTCCGATCGCCTGCAGCACAGAGACTTGGACCAAAAAGACGC
>CAWUIJ010000318.1:0-1614 GCA_963922235.1 uncultured Parvularcula sp.
GTGGCTGAAGTCATCAACTACGTCTACAGAACAGGTCAGCGCAGCCTGACGCTTTAGGGAAGTTGGCCTAGTCTTCCAGGAAAGGTCTTGGGTCGAAGTAGAGGCGGATCGCTGAGATCTGTCCCTCCTCGAACTCCAAACAATGGGCGTACTCCACTTGGCCGCGGGTTTCGTAGTGGAAGATAAGCTCAGCACAGGCCCCTTCATCCGATTCCAAGCGCTGGATGACCTCCACCGACTGAAAACCCAGATTGGCGACCACGCGATTGAGAAATGCGACGACGTTCCCTTTCCCAACAATGGTCTCAGAGAGCAACGAACCATCAAAGGTCACATCGTCCGTCAAAGGCAGGTCGTCCGCTGACTGTGTTTCATAAAGAGTGAAATACTGATCAAAGAGGGATGCCGCCTCGTCCTCAGCAGCTGCATGCCCTGATAGCGCAGCAGCCAAAAGAACACCCCACATGGCCTTGCCCATAACCAACCCCTCGTCGACGCATGCTTAGCCAAACACGGCAAACGGCGATCCGTCAACGAAGCGCTCGCCAAAGGAATAAGCGGCGACCGGTGCGGGTGTCAGGGGGGAGATGCACCGGCCGCCGAACCCGTGAGGCTAACTACGAGCGCAAGGGGGGGCCAGGCGGTCGCAGCAAAAAAGCCAACGGGCGACAAAGCGATACCCACCATAATAAGCCGGTCCGCTCACTTGGGGGGCAGGAGCGGACAAGGGAGACGGCAGGTGAATACCGGGTTGGGACGAGGCCAATAGACCGCCCAAGACCCCTTGGTAAAGTGTTATATGACAGAAATCTGAATTGCCGCAGGCTCAGCCCTGCAATTCGCTCGTTTCTGCTCAAAGCCGTGGATTAAGAAGTCGGAGTGGCCACGCGGCGGATATCGTCGGAGCGAATTGTGATCCCGTTACTGTAGATCAGATCCGTTCCATCCGTCTCAAACCGAACCTCTTCAATCAAGCCAATTGAAAGGGTGTTCCCCGCAAGGCGCTCGGTGCCGTTCTGTTCAGAGATGGCAACGACCTGTGCTTGATAGATTCCGACGGGCATTTCTCGGCCGTTATCGTCCAGACCGTCCCATGACGTTGTGTAGTCGCCAACATTGCCGTCAACCTCGTAGCTGGTCACAAGCTGACCGCCATCATCGAAGATCCTGATCTCAGCTTTGTTGGTCGGCCCATCAATGTTGTAGCCAAAGGTGACGCCATCCTCGCCCAGGAAGATGTCCTCACTTTCTGCTTCAACGATCTTACCAAGGTAAGAAATGTCCGTCTGCCGCTCATCGGCCTTCAAGGTCGCAGAAATCTCGTTCAGGGCATCCGTTTGCTCGATGCCCTGCTCGAGCTCGGAGTACTGCGTGAGCTGATCAACGAATTCATTCGCATCAAGGGGCTCGAGCGGATCCTGGTATTCAAGCTGCGCGACAAGCAACGTGAGGAACGTATCGAGATCCTCAGACAGCGTCGCATTGGTAACCGTAGAGGTGCTTGCAGACGTGGTGGTGGTTGGCTCAGAAACAATCGGTGATACAGAGGTCATAGCGCAGTCTTTCGTCCGTTAAAGGAAGAGGCCTTGGTCAGCGGCTTCGGCGGGACGGATC
>CAWUIJ010000319.1:0-1540 GCA_963922235.1 uncultured Parvularcula sp.
GCAATGTGAGATAGCCGCCTGTTGCCGCGGCGCCGATCACCAGGGCCGACGCGCTGCCCACGCGCAAAAAACCTCGTCTGTCCATCTCCCGCCTCATTCGTTCGTTAGTTAACGAACTATAAGGCCAAGGAGCCATTCATGTAAGCCCTGGGTACAGTCGCTAAAGTGACGGGATCCGGTAGGGGCCGCCGATGAAGGCGCTGAGCGGCTCTCGCTGACGTCCTTGGTCGTCGAAATTGCCCGAATCCAACCAAGCTTCCAGCGCATCACGGCGCGCGGGCCACTCGGTATCGAGGATGGAGAACCAGGCGGTGTCACGGTTCTCGCCCTTCGAAATCATGTCGTGACGATGGATACCCTCATAGGTGAAGCCCAGGCGCTCCGCCGCCTTGAACGACCTTGCGTTGGCCGCGTTGCACTTCCACTCGCAGCGCCGATAGCCAAGATCCTCAAAAAGGTGCCGCATCATCAGAAGCATCGCCTCGGTGCCTGCAGGCGATCGCTGCATAGCAGCGCCGTAGGCAATCGAGCCCAGCTCCGCGCTTCCATGCTCCGTCCTGATCCGAAGAAAAGACGCGGTTCCGGTCACGCGGTCCTCGCGATCGAACAGGACCATGATGTTCCCGTCGTCCTGCCGAGCGCGCAGCGCATCCTCGGCGTCTTGGGGTTCAGCGAATGGCCCCCACAGCATGAATTCCCAAAGTTCATCCGGCTCGTTCGCCATCATCCGGCAGAGCGCCTCACCGGGTTCAGGCCAGGCCAAGGGAACCAGGCGCACATGTTGCCCTTCAAGGGTCACCTCCCCAGGTAAGCGGTCAGTTACGGGTTGCCTCACGGACATCGGGCATTCCTCAAGCTTGCAAGACGGTTGCTTTACGGCTCGCTGCGAACTTGCCAAACGATGTTCTGAGTAAAAGGGTCCCCTCATGAACAATCGGGCAGCGCCCACGCCCTTTGGGCTTTTTGAACGCATGTTGGCGCTGCGCTACCTCCGGGCCACCCGGAAGGGGGCGGGGGTCAGCCTCATTTCCATCATCGCCTTTTTGGGGATTATGCTATCCGTCGCGACACTGATCGTTGTCATGTCGGTGATGCAAGGCTTTCGCGTGACGCTGCTTGATCAGCTCTTGGGCGTAAACGGCCATGTCTTCGTGCAGCCGCCCGGCAACACTTTAGACGCTGACGGTTACCTTTTAACGACCCTAGAAAACATCGACGGTGTCGAGAGAGCTGTCCCGGTTCTGAAGGTTGAGGCCTATGCCGTAAGCGCAGATGGTCAGACCCCGGTCTATATCCAAGGCGTTGAGCGCGACGATCTGATGTCGATCGAGCAGGTGACCGGTTTTGGCGCCCGGCGGGATGGTGATTTTGAGCGATTTGGCGAGGGCGACCGCGGCGGCAACGGTATCGCTCTAGGTATCGGTGTCTCGTCAAAGCTCCGGGTCGGCGTGGGCAGTCAGGTGACGCTGATCACGGGCGGCGGCGCTGAAACGCCCTTTGGGACCACACCCACGACGGAAAAGACCTACCGGGTCGATGC
>CAWUIJ010000320.1:0-1510 GCA_963922235.1 uncultured Parvularcula sp.
CGGATCGTCTTCTGACAAACTCTCAAGCCACGCTGTCGTGACTTACGTCGTTCCGTCTACGTCATAAAAATCGAGGCGTTATTCTGCTGTCTCTGATAGACGATGGTGCGATTTTTCTTCAACAACGCTCATAAGGTTGTTGGGGAAAACGCCATGTTATCAGACGACAAATTTGAAGAAATTCGGCATTTTGATGGGCCAACACTTCAGGACCTTAAGCCCCCTGCACAACGGGCGGCTTATAGTGACAGGATGGCATGGCAGATGGCTGTGCTCGCTCAGTTGGCCTATGTCGAATTTGAGACGACGCCGTTTAAAGAAGTGCGGGAGCTGGCGAAGGAACTTGCCGCTACCAACGATGCCGATGCAATCGAGGAACGTCTCAAGCCTCTCTTGCAGCTCTTTCATCGAAGTACTGTGAAGAATGATGGCGAAGCGACGGGGGAGGATTTTCTTCAACTTCTGCTCGACGCCTGCGGTTTCGAGTTGGTTGGAACCTTCTTTAATCAGTCTCTCAATCTGCTGGAAAACACCGAAGGATTCGTTGCTACCTGCAATGGTCCGCACGGGAAGTATGCCGTTCTGTCCATTAGAGGAACAACGAGTTGGCAGGACTGGCGTCTGAACCTCGACGCAAAGTCTGAACCATTGCCTGGCTATACACTTCGTGACAACGAGACGGAGAAAGAACGCCCACGGATCCATCCTGGCTTCTACAAAGCCTATGACGATGCTTCCAAACAGATCAGCGAACTCTTGGAAAAGGTTGGCGATATCCCGCTGTTTATCACAGGTCATTCCCTGGGTGGGGCGGTGGCCGTGTTAGCGACATGGTATCAGGAGACTGATCGGTTGGCTGCTTGTTACACGTTTGGCGCACCACGTGTGGGCAATCACCACTTTAATGAGAAATTCCGGACACCAATTTATCGGATCGTTAACGCCTTCGATCCCGTGGCGATGTTGCCACCTAGCGAAAATTTCGTATCTGTACTGAAATTCGGGCTACGGGGAGCTGCGCGAATCGGCCTCGCTCCCGTGTTCGACCGTGCTGCCGACTTTGTCATGGGTTATCAGGGTTACCGCCATCCGGGCGACCTGCGGTTTATGACCGATGGCGAGATCGAGGCTGATGGGTCCTATCCGACTGTCCAATATCACAAGGTGTTTGGCGTTGGCGATCGAAGCTCCCGCATCGCAAAACTAGCCATCCGAGGCGGGCTCAAGCGGCTCGATCGATACCACGAAATGACAACGTATCGCCGCAAGCTCCGTTACCATGCCCTCATGCGGCTGAATAAGTGGCCATCGACGCCTGATGAGGGTTCGGGTGATGTTTCGGCCTAAGGCCGAAGGAGCTTTCCGGGGTTCATGAGGCCTTTGGGGTCGAGTGACGCCTTGATGCTCTGCATCAGGTTCATCTGGACGGGATCCATCCGTTCAGAAAGCTCATCGCGCTTGAGCTGGCCAATGCCGTGCTCGGCTGAGATGGAGCCGTCGTGGCGCACGG